>JBOHSY010000432.1:0-19583 GCA_050733355.1 Gemmatimonadales bacterium
CGGTCTGACCTCCCCGGGAGCGGCGGGCGGGCGCTCAACCGCCCGGGCGAGGGACTGCGATGGCAGCTGTGATCCGGCCCCTGCCGAGATCGTCCGTCAGATCGCCGCCCTCCGGGCGCACCTCACCTGCACCAGGACGCGCCTGCCCTGCGAGTGCGACTGGACGCACGTCGGTGAGCTCCGGCCTCGCCGCCACGTCGGCCCATTGACAACCTGGCCTTCTCATGGAAGCTGCATGCGCTGGTTAGGCAGCACGTTTCTCAGAGATCGTCGGGCTTCAACCCCGTGTGCTTGGCGATGCGCGCCAGCATGCGCGTCCGATCTCGTCATCATCACGGAAGCTGAACACATAGTCCGGCCAGCCGGCGCGGTTGAGCGTCTTGTGCGAGATGCCCGACTGCCGTTTCACCGCCAGCCGATGCGGAGCAGCGCGGCCAAGACGCGGCGCGCCTTCGCCGCGGCCCAGGTGCTCACGCGGCTTGGAAGGTGACCGTCAGGAACTCGGGGGCCTCCCCTTGCTCGAGGCGCTCGGCCAGCACCCGGAGCGCAAGCGCCTGCACTTTGGCGACGGCGTCGGTGCGGGTCTGTCCGTACGTCAGCACGCCGGGGAGCGTCGGGACTTCAGCGATCCACCGGCCGTCTGCTTCCTGCTCGAGCTCGATCTGTAAAGTCATGGACCCGGATCTCTGAGGGAGCTTCTGGAATGTACGCCGGCCGCCCCGTGCTGCCTAACGGTTCGCGCACCAGCTGCGGGCGGTCAGCCCGCCGATACGAATTCTACGGTCCACCGCGGCACCGGCGCTCCGGTGTCGCCGGGCGCTCGCCACGCAAGCGCCCGCCAGCTGCATGCGCTGGTTAGGCAGCAGCCATCTAGGACCCGACGCCGGCGGTCTGGGGAAAGTTGGTCGTCACGCCCCCGGCCCGGACCGTCCGGGCCACTCGCTCGGCGAAGATCCGCGTCCCCGCCCGGACCATCGCCTCGGATTCGCCCTTGAGCTCGGTCGAGTCGTCCAGGATCAGCGCGCCCGAGGGGACGTGGACTAGCTGGGCCGTGAGGAGCCAAATCAGGTTGCTGGTCTTGCTCACCTTAGCGAGCACCACCCAGGGCGCGTCCACCGCGGTCGCCACGGCCCGCGCGCAGGCGACGATGACGTTGCAGGGCTGGCCTCCCGCGGCGGCCTGAGCGGCCGGCGAGCGGGTTGCGGCTGCAACGGCAGTGGGATCCGCCACCTGTCGCCCCAGAAGCTTCGCCAGGGTGGCGTGAAGGACGTCGGTGGCCAGTCTGGCCTTCATGCTGTCGGTGGGCTCCTGCACGTTGGCCTGGGCAGTATAGAGCGCGACGTGGAGCGCCGCGACGCGCGCGCCGGGCGGCTCCAACGGTGCCGAGCCGGCGGTTTGGCCCTGGGTCGAGTCGGCGAGAGCGAGCAGCAGGACGAGACCCGCGAGTGTCTGAATCCGGAAGGTGCTCATGGACGAAGAATAGCTGGCGCACGCCGCACGGCGCAGTCGCTCGCGCTGCTGCCTTGTATCTAGCTTCGCGCTAGAACAGGAGCCAGACCATGGCGGGTGACAGCTCGATGCGACTCGGGTCCCCGCGACCGTTAGTTAGCCCGGGCGTCACCCGTCCCTCGTTGCGAGCCCGTACAGTTGCCCGGGGCCTCGACCCCGCATCCCGCAAGGCTGGGCCAGGACGAGGTCCCTCAGGGGTGGAGGCTCCGATGGCTGGCTCAGCTGGGTTCATTGGCATCGATGTGGCGAAGGGCACCTTGGATGTCGCGCTCCGTCCGTCGGGCGCGCGCTGGACGATCCCCAATGACGAGGTGGCCATTGCGGGCCCCGTGCAGGCGCTCCGGCCGCGGACGCCCGAGCTGGTCGTGCTCGAAACGACGGGCGGCTTCGAGCACGCGGTGGTCGCCGCGCTCGCGGCAGCGGGGCTGCCCGTCGTGGTCGCCAATCCGCGCCAGGTGCGCGACTGCGCTCGCGCGACGGGCCAGCTGGCCAAGACCGATGCGATCGATGCCCAGATCCTGGCCCCTTTGCGGAGCGGGTCCGTCCCGAGCCGCGCCCGCTGCCCGATGCGGCCGCCCAGGTGCTCGATGCGCTCCTGACGCGCCGGCGCCAGCTGCTAACTTCGGCCCGCCCTACTTACGCCGACCACGAGCTGGCTGCGCTGTCAGAATGGCGTTGCGAGGCTCGCGCGTGTTCCGTTTCAACCCATCCGCGCCTGCGCGCCGCGCGAGTGGCCTGCACCCCTCCGACGGTCATCACCTTGGAGGTGTTATACGGCACGGGGCGTGGTTTCCGCGTAATGGCAGGCCGCACGCGTCCCGTTCACCGGACGGAGCACTGGCGCCTCGGTGCGGCAGCGCTCGTCCCGCTGGGGGTGGAAACAACGGGTGTGGAAGGGGCAGCCGGGCGGCGGCGCCGACGGACTCGGCGGATCTCCGGCGAGCACGATCCGCTGCTTGCTGCTGTCCGGGTCCGGCTCGGGCGCGGCGGAGAGCAGCGCGACCGTGTAGGGGTGTGAGGGGCGCGCCAGCAGCGCCTCCGTGGGGCCCTCCTCGACGATGCGTCCCAGGTACATCACCGCGACCCGCTGGGCCACCTGCCGGACGACGGCGAGGTCGTGCGCGATGAAGAGATAGGAGAGCCCGCGCCGCTGCTGAAGGTCGGCGAGCAGGTTGAGCACCTGCGCCTGGACCGACACGTCCAGCGCCGACACCGGCTCGTCGCAGACGATGAAGGCGGGCTCGACCGCGAGGGCCCTGGCGATGCCGATCCGCTGCCGCTGGCCGCCCGAGAACTCGTGGGGATAGCGCCGCGCGTAGATCGGGTCGAGGCCGACCTCCTCCAGCAGCGCCGCCACCCGCCGCTTCACCTCCGGGCCGGTGGCGAGCCGGTGGATCTCGATCCCCTCCGCGACCGCGTCCCCCACGCGCATCCGCGGGTTGAGCGAGCCGTACGGGTCCTGGAAGATGATCTGCATGCGGCGGCGGAGCTGCCGGAGCGCGTCCCGCTCGAGCGCGAACACGTCGCTGCCCTCGAAGAAGGCCTTGCCCGCGGTAGGCTCCTGGAGCCGGAGGATGGTGCGGCCGACGGTGGATTTGCCGCAGCCCGACTCGCCCACGAGCCCGAGCGTCTCGCCCCGGCCCAGCTCGAACGACACCCCGTCCACCGCGCGGACCGGCGGCCCCCTGCGGGTGAACAGCCCGCCGGCGGCATAGTACTTCACCAGATCGACCACACGCAGCAGTGGGGTCATCGGTTGTCGGTCATGGGTCATCGGTCGTTCCCGGCGACTCGGCGAGCCAGCACCGAATCGTGTGTCCTTCGCCGATGGCCAGCAGGGGCGGCATCTCCTCGCTCCTCGGGTGGACGATCGGGCAGCGCGGCCGGAACCGGCAGCCGGTGGGCCACGCGTGCGGCGCCGGCACCGTGCCCGCGATCGGGGACAGCCGCTCAACCGGACCCGAGAGCTTCGGGATGGATCCGAAGAGTCCCTGCGTGTACGGGTGCGACGGCCTCGCGAACAGCTCACGCGTCTCCGCCTCCTCCACGATCTGACCCGCGTACATCACCGCGACCCGGTCCGCGCGGCCGGCGACGATGCCGAGGTCGTGCGTGATCAGCAGCACGGCCATCCCGCGCGCGGCCTGAAGCCGGTCGAGCACCTCGAGGATCTGTGCCTGCACGGTCACATCGAGCGCGGTGGTGGGCTCGTCGGCGACGAGGATCTCCGGTTCCGCGGCGAGCGCGATCGCGATCATCACGCGCTGCCGCATGCCCCCGCTGAGCTGGTGCGGATACGTGTCGGCCCGCGACGCGGCGTCGGGAATGCCGACCTCACGGAGCAGCGCGA
This sequence comes from Gemmatimonadales bacterium, assembly GCA_050733355.1. GTDB lineage: Bacteria > Gemmatimonadota > Gemmatimonadetes > Gemmatimonadales > GWC2-71-9 > DASQPE01. Next base: position 3,860 of record JBOHSY010000432.1, read on the forward strand.
TCGCACGCTCCCGCGCCTCCCGCTTCGACACGTCGAAGTGGGCGAGGATGCCCTCCGCGATCTGGTCGCCCACGCGGAACACCGGGTTCAGCGAGCTCATCGGGTCCTGGAAGATCATCCCGATGCGGCGGCCCCGGATCCGCCGGAGCGACTCGCCCTCGAGAGCGAGCACGTCGGTCTCGCCCAGGCGGATCGCACTGCCGGACTCGATGCGGCCAGGTGGCGGCACCAGTCGGAGCAGGCTCAGGCTGGTGAGGCTCTTGCCGCAGCCCGACTCGCCGACGAGCGCGAGCGTCTCGCCCCGGTCGAGTTTGAAGCTCACGCCGTCGACCGCGCTGACGCGCGCGCCGCCGGCGCCGGGGAACGTGATGCGCAGGTTCTCGACGTCGAGCACGCGGCTCATGAGACGCTCGCGTCGAAAGCGTCGCTCAGCGCGTCGCCGAGCAGATTGACCGCGAGCACGGTGATCACGATGGCGAGCCCGGGGAACAGACTGGTCCACGGAGCCGAGACCAGCACCGGCTTCGCGTCGAGGATCATCGCGCCCCAGGACGGGGTCGGCGGCTGGATGCCGAGGCCGAGGAACGAGAGGCCCGCCTCGAGCAAGATCACGTCGCCCACGCCGAGGGTGGCCGCGACCAGCAGGGGGCCGGCCGTGTTCGGCAGCAGGTGGCGAAACATAACGCGGCCGCGTCCCGCGCCGAGCGCCTCGGCTCCGCTCACGAAGGGCTCGTGCCGGAGTCGCAGCACCTCACCGCGCACCAGCCGGCTCGCCCCGAACCACCCCGTGGTCCCGAGGATCAGCACGAGGGCGGGCAACGGGATCCGCTCCCAGACCGCCAGCAGGAGCAGGAGGATGAACAGCCGCGGGATCGCGAGCCCCGCGTCCACGATGCGCATGAGCAGCGCGTCCACGCCGCCGCCGAAGTAGCCGGCCATGAGCCCCACCACGGCGCCGATCGTCATCGACACCAGCACCGAGAGGGCGGCGACCGCGAGCGAGATGCGCGCCCCGGACACTACGCGCGCCAGCACGTCCCGGCTGAGCTGGTCGGTGCCGAGGGGGTGCGCCGCCCCTGGCGGCCGCGATGCACCGCCGACGATATCGGGCTGCGCCGCGGGGTCGGGGAGGAACGGCGGCGCCAGGAGCGCCACGAGCGCGATCGCCGCGAGCGCGAGCGCCGCCACCCGGCCTGACGGCCGCCGCCACACAGCGGACCAGGCCTGCCGGAGCCAGCTCACGCCGCCGCCCGCACGCGCGGATCGAGCAGCGCGTACGCGAGGTCGGTGACGATGCCGCCCAGCACCACGAGGCCCGCGGCGAGCGCGGCCGTCCCCATGAGCAGCGGATAGTCGCGCGACCCCACGGCCTCCGCCGCGAGCGAGCCCAGCCCGGGCCACGCGAACACCGACTCGACGAACACCGCGCCCGTCACGAGGATCGGCAGCCAGAGCCCGAACAGTGTGAGCACGGGAAAGAGCGCGTTGCGCCAGGCGTGCCGCCGCAGCACTTGGGCGTCGGGCAATCCCTTGGCGCGGGCCGTAGCTATATAAGGAAAGCGGAGCACCTCGATCATGGCCCGGCGCTGATAGCGCATGGTCCCTGCGAGACTCACGATGCACAGCGTGAGCGCGGGAAGGGCGAGATGGGCCAGCACGTCGCCGCCACGGGCGAGCACGCCCGCCGCCGGATCGAGCAGCGGGTCCTGCATGCCGGCCGCGGGCAGCAGCCGCCAGCGAACGCCGACGAGCCACGCCAGCACCAGACCGAGCCAGAACGACGGAATCGCGTGGCCGGTGAGCGACGCCGCCGTCAGCGCCCGGTCCAGCACGGTGCCGCGGTGGGTCGCCTGCAGTGCGCCGAGCCAGATGCCAAGAGTAAAGTTCACCAGCAGCACCACGCCTCCCAGCAGCAGCGTGGCGGGCAAGCGCTCGGCGATCAGCGCGGCCACCGGCCGGCCGTACTCGATGGAGGTACCGAAGTCGCCGCGCACCGCGCCCCGCAGGTAAGCGACGAACTGACTCGTGATCGGGCGGTCGAGCCCGTAGCGGGCGCGGAGGGCAGCGGTTTCCGCGGGGGTGATCGGGCGATCGGCGGCGAGCCGCCCGAGCGGATCGCCGGGCGCGATCCGCATCAACACGAACAGTACGACGAGCACGACGGCGAGGGTGGCCGCGGCCTGCGCCGCGCGCCGAAGGAGCCAGTTGCTCACCCCGCGCGCCACGACCAGAGCTGGAGCCAGGGCGATTCCGGCCGGAGCCGAACGTCCCGCAGTCGCCGGCTCACCGGGTACACGTAGAGCGGGGCGTACATGAACACCGCCGGGGCATCCTCCTCGATCTGGCGGAGCGCGGCCTGCCAGGTCGCGCCCCCCCCGCCCGGGTCGGCGATGGCGCGCTCCAGCAGCGAGTCCACCCGGGGATTGCAGTACTTCGCGACGTTGGTCCCGCCGGCGCACGACCAGCCCTGCGTCAATCCCGAGGGAGTGGGATCCTGGATGACCGACGAGAAGTCGATGTCGAAGTCTCCGCGCGTCCGCCGCTCGTGCCAGACCGCGCCCTCGAGGCGCACCAGCTCGATGCGGACTCCGGCCCGGCGGAGCTGCTCCTGCACCAGCTGCGCCACCTGGCGGCGCACCTCGCTCGTGAGCGGATAGTTGAGCGCGAGCGCGAGCGGCACTCCGTGGCGGTCGAGGACACCGTCGCCGTCGGTATCGCGCCAGCCGCGCGAGGCGAACAGCCGCTGCGCCTCCCCCAGGTTCTGCGGCTCCGCCGCCGGCGATTCCGACCGGATCCACAAAAGCTGCGACACCGGTCCGTACGGTACCTCCGCCCAGCGACCGAACGTGGCGCGGACGATCGCCTGGCGATCGAGCGCGAACCCGATGGCGCGACGGACGGCGGGATCGCTCAGGATCGGGTGCGGCCGCGCACGATCGGCCCGGTCCCGCTGATTGAAGAGCAGGTAGCCCATCGCCGGCGAGGGCAGCGCGATGGCGCGGAGGTGCGACGCGGCCGCGACCCGTTGGATGTTGGTCAGCGGCCCCGGCACATTCTCCATCGCATCCACTTGGTCGCTCAGCAGCAGGTTCATCCGCGCCTCGGCGTCGCTGGCGACGCGGAACAGCACGCGGGATACGCTGGGCGGACCGAACAGGAAGTCGGGGTTCGCGGTCAGCTCGATGAACTGTCCGGGCACGGCGCGCGTGATGCGGTACGGTCCGCTGCCTACCGGGTTCGCGATGAACTCGCGCGGGAGCTCGGCCGCGGGCGCACCGAGGAGATGCGACGGGAGCGGCGCCGCGTGGAACGTGATGTCGTAGAACTGCTCGGGATACGCCCGGCCGAAGCGGAACACTACGCGGCGCTCGCCCTTCGCGGTCACGCTCACGAGGTGGCGGAGCAGGTTCGCGAGCTTGGGCGCGATCTTCGGGTCGCGCGCGCGGGCGAAGGTGAAGACCACGTCGTCCGCGACGACGGGACGGCCGTCGTGCCAGCGGGCGCGCGGGTCGAGCTCCACGGCGAGGGTAAGGGAGTCGAGCCGCTCCCAGGCGCGTGCGAGCGCGGGCTGGAAGCTCTTCTCGTCGGCGGTGCGGCGGTCGGGACCGAGATTGGCGAGGCGGAGGAAGAGCTGGTCGCTCAGCTCCTGGTTGGCCGTCGTGGACTGCGCGCCCTCCATCGCCGTGGGGATGGGGGACGACGCGTACTGCCCGGTGACGATGACCACGGTGCCCGGGGCCCGCGACTGCGGCGATGCGGGGCCGGCGGCGAGCGCGCACAGGACGGCGCAAGCCGTTGCGGCTCGGCGAGCGATCACGTGGGCTCCGATCGTCCCTGGTTCATTCAGAAAGTAACGGCAACTGCAATTCACAGGGAGGTGGGAGGACATGGAGAACTGCGCTTCGTCGTGAGCTCATGGCCGAGGGCGTGGAGCCGGATCATGAGACCACACGGGAGGAGTTGTTGTGCTCCATGTTTTTCCCCTCCGTGTGAATCACTGGCGAAGCTTATCGGCACCAGGTCCAGGCGTCTGAGCGGAAGCCGTCCGCGTACGCGGCCGCGAGCTCCAGGATCGGCTCGCCGCGGTCGATGTCGCGCCAGGCGCCTTCCCAGCGTCGCGCAGCCTGCGCCACGGCGGCGGCGGCCTCCGCGAACCGTACCGGACGGCCGAGCGGCGGGGCCGGGACGGCGCGGCCGACATGGGGGGGCGGCGCGGCCGTGAGCTCGGCCAGCCGGCGCTGGTCGCCGCCGAGCAGCAGCGAGCCGTGCTGGAGCAGCGCGCGGTCGGTCCGGAGCTGCGCGCTACCGGCGACCTTTCGTCCCCCGACCAGCAACTCGCCGCCGGCCGCAGTCGCGAAGCAGGACCCGGCGCCCGGGGCCGCCGTGCGGACGGGCGCCGGTGCGAGCGTCGCATCGACGCCGAGCAGCGCCAGCGCGTCCCGGAGCATCGCGTGAACCCGCTCGCAGCTCGCCCGCAGCGTGCCGAGCGCGCCGAGCGGAGCCGCGACCGCGTAGGTGAGCTCGTCCTTGTGCCAGACCGCGCGCCCGCCCGTCGGGCGGCGCACCGCGTCCACGCCCAGCGCGCGGACGCGCATTCGGTCGTACCGCCGGGTGGCGGGTTCGTGGCGGCCGAAGGAGACGCAGGGAGGATCCCAACGGTAGAGCCGCAGGAAACCGACGCCGTCGATCTCGGCGAGCGCGAGCAGCGCCGAGTCGATGGACATGTTGAGGAAGCCGGGGCGCGCAATGTGGTCCAGCCAGAGGTACCACGGGCGGGAGCGGGCGGGAGCGGGCGGGAGCGGGCGGGAGCCGTAACCGGCCGAGCCTTCCGGTTTCAGGCTCATGTGCTGCCGTCTCCCTCCCCCGCCTACTCCCGCCCGCTCCCGCCCGCTCCCGCCCCCGCGTATGCCTCCATCGGGGGACAGGTACAGACGAGGTTCCGATCCCCGAACGCGCTGTCGACCCGCCCCACGGTCGGCCACACTTTGTGCAGCCGCGTGTGCGGTGACGGAAAGGCCGCGCGCTCGCGCGGGTAGGGCCGGTCCCAGCCGTCCGCGATCACCTGCTCCAGCGTGTGCGGTGCGCGGGTGAGCAGGTTGTTCATCCGGTCGGCCCGGCCCTCCTCCACTTCCCGGATCTCCTGGCGGATCGCGATCATCGCGTCGCAGAAGCGGTCGAGCTCCTCGCGCGACTCGCTCTCCGTGGGCTCGATCATCAGTGTGCCCGGCACCGGGAACGAGACCGTCGGCGGATGGAAGCCGTAATCGATGATCCGCTTGGCGATGTCCTCCACCTCGATTCCCGCCGACGGCTTGAACGGGCGGGTGTCGATGATGCACTCGTGCGCGACGAGCCCGTGCGCGCCGCTGTAGAGCAGCGGGTAGTGACCCTTGAGGCGGTGCGCGATGTAGTTTGCGTTGAGGATGGCGACCTTGGTGGCCTGCTCCATGCCGTCGCAGCCCATCAGCGTAATGTACGCCCAGGAAATCGGAAGGATGGTCGCGCTCCCCCACGGCGCGGCGGCCACCGTGCCGCACGACCGCGGACCGCCCACGTGCACGATCGGGTGATCGGGCAGGAACGGCGCGAGGTGCTCCGCGACGCAGATCGGCCCCATGCCGGGACCGCCGCCGCCGTGCGGGATGCAGAACGTCTTGTGCAGGTTCACGTGGCACACGTCCGCCCCGTAGTCGCCCGGGCGACAGAGCCCCACCTGCGCGTTCAGGTTCGCGCCGTCGAGATACACCTGGCCCCCGTGGTCGTGCACGATCGAGCAGATCTCCCGGATCGAGGCCTCGAACACGCCGTGGGTGGAGGGATAGGTGACCATCAGCGCGGCAAGCTCCCGCGCGTGCTTCGCGGCCTTGGCGCGGAGATCGGGGAGGTTGATGTTCCCGCGCTGGTCCGACGCGACCGGCACGACGCTGAACCCCGCCATCACCGCGCTCGCCGGGTTGGTGCCGTGCGCGGACATCGGGATGAGGCAGACCTTCCGGTCCGCATCGCCGCGCGACTCGTGGTAGGCGCGGATCACGAGGAGGCCGGCCAGCTCGCCCTGGGAGCCGGCATTCGGCTGGAGCGATACCGCCGCGAAGCCGGTGATCTCGGCGAGCTGAAAGCGGAGCTGCTGGAAGAGCCGCAGGTAGCCCGCGGTCTGGTCGCGCGGCGCGAACGGATGCAGCCGATTGAACTCGCGCCAGCTCACCGGCATCATCTCGGTCGTGGCATTGAGCTTCATGGTGCATGAGCCCAGCGGGATCATCGCCGCCGTGAGCGAGAGGTCACGCGCCTCGAGCCGCTTGATATACCGGAGCATCTCCGTCTCCGACCGGTTCAAGTGAAAGACGGGGTGGGTGAGGAATGCGCTGGTACGGCGGAGCGGTTCGGGAATCGCGTCGATCGCCTCGCTCCGCACCTCGTCCATCATGAACGGCAGCGCCTCGTCGAGCGCGAACGCGGCGATCAGGTCGGCCACGTCGTTGAGACTCACCGTCTCGTCGAGCGCCACGGAGAGCCGGGTGGGCGAGAGCACCCGCAGGTTGATCCGGCGGTTCCGCGCGGCGTCCACGATCCCCGGCAGCGCCCAGCGCTCCACTTCGATGGCGAGCGTGTCGAAGAACGCCTCGTGGACCAGCGTGTAGCCCAGCCGACGAAGCGCGGCGGCCAGCGTGCGCGTGAGCCCGTGAACCCGGTCGGCGATGCGCCGGAGCCCGGCGGGGCCGTGGTACACCGCGTACATGCTCGCCATGACTGCGAGCAGCACCTGCGCCGTGCAGATGTTGCTTGTCGCTTTGTCCCGGCGGATGTGCTGCTCGCGGGTCTGGAGCGCCATCCGGAGCGCGGGGCGCCCGTCGCCGTCCCGGCTCACGCCGATGATGCGGCCCGGCATGTAGCGCTTGTAGGCGTCCTTGGTGGCGAAGAACGCCGCGTGGGGGCCGCCGTACCCCATCGGGACGCCGAACCGCTGCGAGCTGCCCACCGCGACGTCGGCGCCCCATTCGCCCGGCGGGACCAGCAGCACGAGGGCGAGCAGGTCGGTGGCAGCCGTGACGTGCGCGCCGGCCGCGTGGGCCCGCTCCGCGAGCGCGCGGTAGTCGGCGACCCGGCCATCGGTGGCGGGGTACTGCACCAGCGCGCCGATCACCTCCGGCCGGAACTCGAACTGGTCGGCCGGCTGCACCACCACCGTGAGTCCCCGGCCCGCGGCGCGGGTCCGCACCACCGCGATCGTTTGCGGGTGACACGCCTCGTCCACGAGATACACGGGGTGCTCGCGCTTCTGCGCGATCGCCTCCGTCATCCACATCGCTTCGGCGGCCGCGGTGGCCTCGTCGAGCAGCGACGCGTTGGTGATGGGGAGCGCGGTGAGGTCGGCTACGACGGTCTGGTAGTTGAGCAGCGCCTCCAACCGACCCTGGCTGATCTCGGCCTGGTAGGGCGTGTACGCGGTGTACCAGCCCGGATTCTCGAGGATGTTCCGCTGGATCACCTGCGGCGTGAACGTGCCGTAGTAGCCCATGCCGAGATAGGAGCGGAAGATCTCGTTCTGGCCGGCGAGTGCGCGGAGAGAGCGGAGGACGTCGCGTTCGGTGCGGCCCTTGGGCAACGCGAGCGGGCGCCGGAGTCGGATGTCGTCGGGGACCACCGCGTCGATCAGGGCATCGAGCGACGCGTATCCCAATCCCTGTACCATGTCGTCGATGTCTTCGGGCCGTGGGCCGATGTGGCGGTAGGTGAAGCGTTCCGGGCGCGGGATGGAAGCCCTCAAGCGTTACTCCCCGATCTGGCTGCGGTAGGCGTCGGCGCCGAGCAGGTCGTTCAGCTCCGCCGCGTCGTCGACCCGGAGGCGCACCATCCACCCGTCGCCGTACGGATCCCGGTTGACCACCGCCGGGTCGGCATCCAGGCCGCCGTTCACCTCCATGACCACGCCGGTCACTGGACTGAACAGCTCGCTCACCGCCTTGACCGCCTCGATGGTCCCGAACGGCTGGTGTGCCGTCACCCGATCGCCCGGCTTCGGCAGGTTGACGAAGACCACGTCCCCCAGCTCACCCTGGGCGAAGTCCGTGATTCCGACCGTGAGCACGCCGTCCGCGCCGGCGCGGACGTACTCGTGGTCCTTGGTGTACTTCAGGTCGGCAGGGATGTTCGACATGGCGGCGATCCGGGGGATTGGCGGAGGGGAAACTAACAGGGGCCGCGGATCAGCGCATCTGAGCGCGATTGCCGCGAATCAACCCGGTGGTGTTGTATTCGCGTCATTTCGCGGTTCATTCGCGTTCATTCGCGGCTTCAAGCTGCTCCCAGACTTGCCGGGCACGCCGCTCGAGGTCCTCGATCGTGCCGTCGTTGTCAATCACGTAGTCACTCCGCGCCCGCTTCTCCTCTGCCGGGTCCTGCGCGGCCATCATGCCGTCCGCCTCCTGCGCGCTGAGGCTGCGGTGCCGCATCAGGCGCTCCCGGCGGAGGGCGGGCGGCGCGTCCACCAGCACCACGGCGTCGAATCGCGCGGGGTCGTCGGTCTCGAAGAGGAGCGGGATGTCGCTGACGACGATGCCCGCGCCCGCGCGCCGGGCTGCCTCGATGTGCGCCGCGGCCCGCCGGCGCACCTCCGGGTGCACGATCGCGTTGAGCGCGGCCAGCTCGGCGCGCTCGTGCATGACGCGGGCGCGGAGCGCGGCGCGGTCGAGCTCGCCGTCTGATCGGATGATGTCGGCGCCGAACCGCTCGGCGATGGCGGCGAGCACCGGCGTGCCGCGGCGCTGCGCCTCGCGGACCAGCTGGTCGGCATCGATGATCGTGGCGCCCCAGCGGCGGAACAGCTCGGCCACGGTGGACTTGCCGGCAGCGATGTTGCCGGTGAGAGCAATGCTTTGCATTGAGCTGTCCGCTATCCGCTAATCCGCAATCCGCTATCAGCTCTGGCCGCGGTCATCCGAGACAACCGCAGCCACCGCACGACCGCGGTGGAGCGCGGATAGCGGATGGCTCATAACAAACGGCCCTGATCTTCATCCACCCTCGGCACCTGATGACACCGCCGGCAGCGCGCCTCGTAGCTCTCGGTGCCGCCCACCATGATCGTGGGCGCGCTGTACGGAGCCGGCTTTCCATCCACCAGCCGCTGATTCCGGGTCGCCAGCTCCCCACACTTCACGCAGATCGCCTGCAGTTTGTCTACCCGCTCGGCAATCGCGAGCAGATCGCCCATCGGGCCGAACGGCTCGCCGCGAAAGTCGGTATCCACGCCCGCGAGCACGACCCGTGCCCCGCGGTCGGCGAGCGCGCGGGCCACCTCTACGATGCCATGATCCAGGAACTGCACCTCGTCCACCGCGATCAGCTCGGTGTCGATTCGCGTCAGGCGGAACACCTCGGCCGCCGAGTCCACCGGCGCGGCGTCGAGCGAGCCGCCGTTGTGGCTGGAGACGCTGTAGAGGCCGGCGTACCGGCTGTCGAGGTGGGACTTGAACACTTGTACGCGCTGACGCGCGATCACCGCGCGTCGGACGCGTCGGATAAGCTCCTCGCTCTTGCCGGAGAACATCACGCCGGCGACGACTTCGATCCATCCCGGCCGCGAGCTGTGGTACATGTGCGCTAATCTAACGCCGGGCTTGCCCGCCGCCGCGCCGCTCCGGCATATTGTGCGCCCCTTCACCGGCGCCACGATTGTGACGAAGCAGCAAGTGGCCGAGGCCGTCGCGCGGCGGCTCGGCGTCCCCAAGGCTCGCGCCGCCGAGATCGTCGACTGCCTGTTCGGGGCGGAGGGTGTGATCGCCAGCGAGCTCAAGAAGGGCGGGCGGGTACAGATCGCCGGATTCGGTCAGTTCGAGCTCCGCCGCCGCGCTGGCCGGAAGGGGAGGGATCCGCGCACCGGCAAGGACATCGCCATCAAGCCCTCCACAGTCGCAGCGTTCCGGGCGGGCAGGGTTCTCAAGGATCTCGTGAGCCGGCCTTAGCCTTCGATCAGGCGACCGAGATCCTCGCGCGGGGCGGGAACGGCGAGGAGCGGGCGCCCGCCGCCCCCGCAACACCTGCTCGCCTGTGCTGCCACGCACGCAGTCGAGAAAGCCGCTCCCTCCGGGCGGTCGCCATCACGGTCAGATCCGCTTCACTCTCGCCGGCGACTGCGAGGATTGTCTCGACCGGATCGCCTTCCCTCGCCAGTCACTCCATGTCCATCCGGGTCGCTCCTCGGTGAGCACCTCAGGCATGCGTTGCTCGGGCCCCGCGTGCACGATGCTGAAGTCGGCGGCGGGCAGGGTGAGCGCGTCGGCGAGGCCGGCCGCCGCTCGCGTGACCCAGTCGGGGTCCGGCTGCCCGGATGGGTGGAAGACCCGGGCGATGCCGAGCCCGCTCGAGGGGGCTTATCGCTCCCGCCTCGCCGGTGGTCCGCTCCGCCGCCCGCCCGTTGGCGCCCGGCTCGGCCGGCCGCGATCCACCTTCGCCGTCACCCGCTTGCGGCGAATCTCCTTCCCGGAAAGCGCGTCCGCGATGCGCTGCGCCTCGCCGGCCGGCAACTCCACCAGCATGTAGGCGTCCCGCACCTCGATCCGTCCGATGTGCTCCTTCGGGACCCGCACTTCCTTGGTGAGGACCGCCACGAGGTCGTTCGGCGTGGCGCCGTCGTTCCGCCCGACGCCAACGAATACCTTGGCCGTGGTGGCCGCTTCTCGCGGAGCCGCGGCTTGCGCGGGCGGCGCCGAGGCGGGAGCGCCCGCCGGTGCCGTGGTCCAGAGCTCGTACAGCGCGGCCGCCACGGCCGCCGGATCGTAACGCTCGAGCAGCGGACCGAGCTCGAGCAAGGCGCGGTCGCGGCCGCCGCCCTCGATGGCCCGTGCGACGACGACGCGGCGAGCCGCCGCGGCGGTCTCTGCCGAGTCCAGGAGGCCCGGCAAACGCAGCGGACGACGCGGCTCCGCGACGCGGGCGATCCAGCGCTCGGTGCCGGGCGGCACCAGCAGCACCACCTCCCCGGCGGCCGTCAGGAGCCGGAGCCGTTCCGGATCGGGCGGATCGAACGCGACCACCACGTCGGCCCGCGGCACGTCGGCCGTCACCACGCGGATCGCCGAGTCGCCGCCCGGCAGCGCCGACGCGATCGCCGCGTGGCGACTCCGGTCGGCGGTCCACACGGTGAGTGACGCAGGGTCGAGCAGCTCGAGCAGCTCGGCCAGCGCGGACGCTCGCCGTTCCCAGCCCACGCTCACCGTGCGAACGGGTCCGGCCGGGGCCGGAGGTCGGGATTCGGCCGGCGGCGCGCCGACCGTGAGCGCGCGGCGGGCATAGCGCTCGCTAAGCCGGGCGGCCGTCTCCGGTTCCGAGGAGACGACGATGCGCTGGCTCTCCTTCGGCAGGTCGCCCATGAGCGCGTCCAGCGCATCCAGGCCTTCCCAGCGCTCCGGCCCGGCGATCACCACGGCCGTGAGCGCGGCGGCCTTGAGCGCGCCCCGGTGGAGCAGCGCGCTCGTGGCGGCCGGGGAGGCCACCAGCAGGTCGAGCGACTCGCTCTTGAGCCGCCGCGCCGCGCTGGCGACCCCATGCGCGGTCTGCACCCGGAGCGCGCTCGCCCGGCTCAGCGCGTGCGCCAGCGTTCCCCACTCGGCCAGCTCGGGCTCCGGGGCGATGAGTAGGGCGCGTCCCCCCTCGCTCGCGAGCCGGCTCAGGAACCCCGCGAGCGCGGGTGCCGCGTACGCGGCCGCGGGCGGCGCCACCACTACCAGTCCGTGGCCGCGCGCCGCGGTCGGCGCCGCGTCCTTGACCCTCGCGTCGTCCGCGGTCCAGCCAAGATTCGCCAGGGCATCAGCGACGGCGGGCGTGAGCTGGAGGCGCTCCAGGTCGGGTGCGGGCATGGCGCCAAGCTAAGGGCACCCCAGGGAGGCGCCAAGGGTCGCTGCCGCGGTTGACATCACCCTGCGGTAGAGGAACCTTTCCGGGCGAGCAAGCACCCCCGTACAGTTTCCACCGAGCCGCCGCCATGCCCGATCCGCTGTCGCCGAACCTGCAGCACATCAAGGGCTCCGAAACCGTGGCGATCAGCAACGAGGCCAAGCGGCGCCGCGCCGCCGGTGAGGACGTTCTCGATCTCAGCGTCGGCGAGCCCGACTTCGACACACCGGCACCGGTGGCGCAGGCGGGAATCCAGGCGATCCAGAAGGGCCTCACCCGGTATCCGCCGAACATCGGCCTGGCCGATCTCCGCGCGGCGATGGCCAGGCGCATGTCGGGGCTCTCGGGCGGTCGCCCGGTGAACCCGGACAACATCGTGATCAGCACGGGATCGAAGCAATCCCTCTTCAACGCGTGCTTCACGCTGTTCGGCCAGACGGATCAGGTGCTGATCCCGGCGCCGGCCTGGGTCTCCTATCCCCAGATCGTGCACCTCTCGCGGGCCGACCCGGTGATGGTGCCCGGTGCCTTGGACTGGGGGCTCAAGGTAGGGGTGAAGGACCTCGACCGCGCCTCCTCGAAGCGCACCAGGGGCCTGATGCTCTGCTCGCCCTGCAATCCGACGGGGTCGGTCTACACCCTCGCCGAGCTCAAGGCGATCGCCGAGTGGGCGAAGCAGCACGACATCTGGGTCATCTCGGACGAGATCTATCGCGTGATCCACTACGGTCCCGGTCCCGCGGCGTCGATGCTCGACCTTTCCGAGGAGCTGCTCGAGCGCACAGTGATCATCTACGGTGCGAGCAAGGCGTACGCGATGACCGGCTGGCGTATCGGCGGAGCGCTCGCGCCGCCGCACGTGGCCAAGGCGATGGCGAATCTCCAGTCGCACACCACGACCGGCGCCAACCACCCCGCGCAGTTCGCCGCGGCCACGGCGTTCGCCGACGAGAAGGTGGAGGCCGAGGTGCAGCGGATGGTGGCCGTGTTCCGGCGGCGCCGCGACTCGCTGGTCACCCGGTTCCGGAACGAGCTTCCCGGCTTGGAGTTCGTCGAGCCGCACGGAGCGTTCTACTTCTTCTTCCGGGTGGACGGCGTCCGTGAGAAGGAACCGGTGACCGGCTCGCTGTTCTGCGAGCAGCTGATGCAGCAGGAGGGCGTGGCGCTCGTGCCGGGCGCGGCGTTTGGCGACGACCGCTGGGTGCGGCTCAGCTACGCGGTGTCCGACCGGGAGCTGGAGGGCGCCGTCGATCGCATCGTGCGGTTCACCAAGGCGCTCGCCTCCGCGCGGGCGGCCTGAGCCGCGTCCCGCATGGAAGCACGCATCGAGCCGCTCTCGGGAAGCCTGCCGCACATCGGGTGGCGGTGGGATCCCGAGACCGACATTCTCTCCGGCTCGTTCAAGGGCACCCGCACGCAGACCGGCCTCACCGGCACCGTGGAGCTGGCCGACGAGGCCGGCTCGATCGCGGTGCTCGACGTGAACAACGGCGTGATCTGCGGCCTGGACGTGGTCGTGTGGCCGGAGGTGGGCACCGTGGCCGATCTCCAGTTGCCGTCGTCGCTCACCGACGGGCGGGTGGTGCTCCCCCAGCGGCCCTCGCGTCCGGGCGTGGCATCGGTCGAGGTGGACACGGCGCTCTCGGTCCATACCAACCCGTCGGAGAGCCTGTTCCACATCCGGGTGGGGCCGCGGCGCGAGGCCGATCTCGTGCGGGTGGCGGATCACCTGCTGATCGAGGTGGATCGGAAGGGCGATCTCGCGGGGTTCTGGCTGACCGACGTGCCGCCGTTTCCGGCCGAAGAAGAGCTGGGATAGTCAAGCCGCGGATGAACGCAGATGGACGCGGATTCGTTGTAGTGTATCCGCGTGCATCCGCGGCCTCGCTGCTGTAACGTTGTATTCGGGTCCATCCGCGTTCATTCACGACCGGCAGTTCTCTCCGCGGCTCCGGCCCCCCGGCTGGTAGAGAGGGGCTGGCAGCCTCCCACAGGGGCCCCGAGTTCGCCCGTGCCGCCACGAAGCGGCGGCAGTGGCCGCCACGATGGCCCACCGCCGCTGGCATACGTATTTTCGACTATGACTGCCGTCTTCCCGATCGGCCGCGTCGTGGCGACCGAGCTCAAGCCCTCAACGCCCCACCAGTTCTTTTTCCAGACCGAGCGCGCCGGAGCCGTCGGCATCGGCACGCTGGTGCGGGTGGAGGGCGAGGGGCGTGTTGTCTACGCCGTGGTCACCGACGGGCTCGCTTACGCCGCCGCCGCGGGCGCCGGGTCCGTGGAGACGCGGCTCTTCCTCGCAGCGGTATTGCGGCAGGTGCCCGAGGAGCCGCTCCAGCCCGTGCCGATCGGGCCGGTGCACCTCGCGGGCGACGCCGACGTCGCGCATGCACTCCGGATGGACGTCTTCACCGGCGGAGCGCGATCCACTGGGATCCCGGTCGGCGTGTACGCCGCCGGCGGCCTCGAGGCGCCGGTGTACCTCGACTCCGATTTCCTTCTCGGCCCCGAGGCGGCGCATCTCAACATCAGCGGCGTCTCCGGTCTCGCCACCAAGACCAGTGCCATCGCGTTCCTGCTGGCGAGCATCTTCCAGACGTTTCCCCGGCACAAGGGGTCGGTCGCCGCCGTCTGCCTCAACGTCAAGGGTCCCGACCTCTGCTTCCTCGACCGGCCCGGCGACATCACCGACGACGACCGCCGACTATACGCCCGCCTCGGGCTGGCGCCGGAGCCGTTCCGGGACGTCCGCTACTACGCTCCCTTCAAGCCCGACGGCGTGAACCTGAACACGCTCCGCACGCACGAGGCGCTGGCGGAACGGACCGAGCCGCTGGTCTGGGGGCTGCGCGAGGTGCTGGACTACGCGGAGGTCGTGCTCAACCGGGACGACATCGACGCGAAGGCCGACGCCTTCATCGATTTCCTGGCCGAGCGCGTCGTCGGCCGCGAGTACCAGGACGACCTCCTGCGGAACCGGCCGTTTCGGGTCCAGACCTTCGCCGATCTGGAGGAGTTCTTCCGCGCGATCTTCGACTTCGCGGAGACCCGGGGCCGGGGCGCCGAGGTGTGGCGCACGCATCACCTCGCGACCATTCGCAAGGTGCGGAACCGGCTGGGCAACATCTCCATCCGCTCCAAGGGACTGGTCACCGACGATGGCGCGCCCAGCGACCTCCCATGGGGGCGCTTCGCCGACCGCACGGTCTACGCGATCGACGTCGCGGGGCTCGACCCGCTGGCGCAGGATCTTGTGTTCGCCCGGGTCGTGTCCATGCTGCGCGAGCACCTCGAGCGGCGCGACCTGGGCGTGGACCACGTGGTGGTCTTCGTGGACGAGCTCAACAAGTACGCGCCGAGCGACGGCCCGGACACGTACGTGCGGCGGATGCTCACCGATCTCTCCGAGCGCGGCCGGTACCTTGGCCTCGTGCTCTTCTCCGCCCAGCAGTTCCGCTCGCAGGTGTTCCGGCGCGTGACGGGCAACGCGGGTACCGCGGTCTTCGGGCGGATGGACATGGACGAGCTGGCCACGTCGGGCTACGCCACGCTCTCTCCCGCCACGCGGATCAAGCTCGCCACGCTGCCCAAGGGCGAGCTCATGCTGCGTCACCCCCACTTCACGCACCCGATCTTCGTCCGCTTCCCACGCCCCGCGATTCTGAGTGGGCGCGACGGCGTCGAGCGGTACCCGCCGGTGCCCGACCTCGCCTTCGCCGACGCGGTAGCCCGGCAGCTCCGGTCGCTGGACCGGCGCATCGGCCTGGACGCGGTGCGCGCGCTCGTCGAGGGCCGCGGGGAGGCCGACGTGCGGCGTGCGGTTGCGGCC
>JBOHSY010000433.1:0-4877 GCA_050733355.1 Gemmatimonadales bacterium
CGCCGCGACCGCGGCGGCATATAACTCCTCGAGGAGCGCGCGCGCCTCGGCGCGGTCTGCAGCGGGCATCGGGTCGTGGAGGCTGGTGCCGCGGAACAGGGTTGTACAATATACACGGCGGGGCAACTTTAACCGATTCGGCGAGCGGGGGCGTTTTCGTCCCCGGGTGTTTGGGCTTTCCCTTTTTTCGACGAGGATCACCGCATGGCCGGCCGCAACTTCCTCTTCGTCCCGGGTCCGACGAACACTCCGGACCGCATCCTGCGTGCGATGCACGTGGCGATGGAAGACCATCGCTCCTCGGACTTCCCGAAGCTGGCCGGGGCGGTGCTGAAGGACATCCTCAGGATCTTCAAGACCACTACCGGCCAGGCTTACCTCTTCCCCGCGAGCGGCACGGGGGCGTGGGAAGCCGCGCTCTGCAATACCCTTTCGCCCGGCGACCGCGTGATCGCGGCGCGCTTCGGGCAGTTCAGCCACCTCTGGATCGACATGGCCCAGCGGCTGGGCCTCAAGGTGGACGTGCTGGACACGGAGTGGGGCGAGGGCGCCCCGATCGAGCGATATCACGAGGCGCTCGCCGGCGACCAGGCGCACGAGATCAAGGCTGTGCTCTTCACCCATAACGAGACCGCCACCGGCGTCACGAGCGACGTGGCCGGCATGCGGAAGGCGCTCAACGACGCCCGGCATCCCGCGCTCCTCGCGGTGGACGGCGTGAGCTCGATCGGCAGCATCGACTTCCGGATGGACGACTGGGGCGTGGACCTCGCCGTCACCGGGTCGCAGAAGGGCTTCATGCTGCCGGCCGGCCTCGGCATCCTGGCCGTCAGCCCGAAGGCCAAGAGCTGGTACAACTCGGCCAAGCTGAACCGGGTCTTCTTCGATCTGGGCGATATGGACCAGGCGAACGCCACCGGGTATTTCCCGTACACGCCGTCGCTTCCGCTGCTCTACGGGCTGCGTGAAGCGATCGAGATGCTGGAGGACGAGGGCCTCGACAACGTGTTCGCGCGGCACCACCGGCTGGCCGAGGGCACCCGCGCCGCGGTGAAGGGATGGGGCCTGTCCCTCTGCGCCAAGCAGCCGAAGTGGCACAGCGACACAGTCAGCGCCATCATGGTGCCGCCGGGCATCAACGGCGCCGAGGTGATCGACGTCGCGTACCGTCGCTACAACCTGGCGCTGGGTGCGGGCCTCGCCCGCATGGCGGGGAAGCTGTTCCGCATCGGCCACCTGGGCGACCTCAACGAATGCATGCTCCTCGGTGGCATCGCCGGAGCTGAGATGGCCATGCGCGACGTGGGGGTCAAGATCCAGCCCGGCAGTGGTGTGGCGGCGGCCGAGGAGTACTGGCGCAGCACGGCGACGCCGCTCGACCAGCGCGAGCTGCCGGCTCGCGCACCGGACGCGCAGCCCGCCGAGGCCGCACCCAGGCCGGCCGCCGCGGCCGCGATGCGATGAGCCATACGCGCTACGAGCCCGCGACCCCGCGTCTCCAGCGCAGCACGCTGGCGGTGCCGGGGTCGCAGCCGCAGATGCTCGCGAAGGCGCTCGACAGCGCGGCCGACTGGGTGTTCCTCGATCTCGAGGACTCGGTGGCACCCGCGGACAAGGAGCCGGCGCGGAAGACCGTGATCCAGTCGCTGCTCGAGATGGACTGGCGCGGCCGCGGCAAGACGATCTCGGTCCGGATCAACGGCATCGACACGCACTACATGTATAGGGATGTCATCGACGTGGTGGAGCAGGCCGGGCACCGGCTCGACATGGTCATGATTCCCAAGGTGGGCGTGCCGGGCGACGTGTACCTGATCGATGCGCTGCTCACGCAGATCGAGGCGGCGAAGGGCATCCGGCACCGGATCGGTATCGAAGTGATCATCGAGTCGGCCCTTGGCATGGCCAACGTCGAGGCGATCGCCGGCAGCCGGGGTCGCCTGGAGGCCATGCACTTCGGCGTCGCCGATTACGCCGCCAGCGTACGGGCGCGGACGGTGGTCATCGGGGGGCTGCATCCCGATTACCCCGGCGACTCCTGGCACTACCCGCTCTGCCGCATGCGCGATGCCTGCCGCGGGTACGGGCTTCGGCCGATCGACGGGCCGTTCGGAGACATCAAGGACCCCGACGGCTACCGTGCCGCGGGCCGGCGGGGCGCCGCGCTCGGCATCGAGGGCAAGTGGGCCATCCACCCGTCGCAGATCGACCTGGCCAACGAGATCTTCAGCCCGCCCCCGGCCGAGGTGGACCGGGCCAAGCGGATCCTGGGGGCGCTCGAGGACGCCGCGCGCGCCGGCCGCGGGGCGGCGCAACTCGACGGGCGGATGATCGACGCCGCATCGGCGCGGATGGCGGACAACGTGGTGCGCATGGCCGAGGCTATCGCTGCGCGGTAGGGATAGCGGATAGCGGATAGCGGATAGCGGATAGCGGATAGCGGATAGCGGATAGCTCTCACACGGAGATCCCAACTTGGACATCCACGAATATCAGGCCAAGGAGCTTCTCGCCGGCTTCGGGGTGCCGATTCCCCGGGGGGGGGTGGCCTATAGTCCGGAGCAGGCGGTGTACCGGGCCTCCGAGATCGGCGGATCGCGATGGGCGGTGAAGGCCCAGATCCATTCCGGTGCGCGCGGCAAGGCGGGCGGCATCAAGGTCTGCACCAGCGAAGACGAGGTGCGGCAGGCGGCGAAGGGGCTGCTCGGCAAGCGGCTCGTCACCCACCAGACCGGACCCGAGGGTCGGGTCGTGCACCGGCTGTATGTCGAGGCCGCCGTGCCGATCGAGCGCGAGCTCTACGTGGGCTTCGTGCTCGACCGCATGAGCGAGCGGGTGATGATCGTCGCGCACCCGCACGGCGGCATGGAGATCGAGGAGATCGCGCAGAAGGAGCCGGACACGATCATCCGCTCGGTGGTGGAGCCGGCGGTCGGGATGACCGCGTTCCAGGCGCGCGAGATGGCCTTCGCGCTCGGGCTCGACGGCGGGCTGATGAGCCGCGCCACCACGGCGCTGCTCGGGTGCTACCGCGCGTTCCGCGACCTCGACGCCACGATGGTGGAGATCAACCCGCTGGTCGTCACGCAGGATGGGCAGCTCTTCGCGCTCGACGCCAAGATGACGTTCGACGACAACGCGCTCTTCCGGCGCCCGAACGTGAGCGAGCTGCGCGATTACGCCGAGGAGGACCCGCGTGAGTCGCAGGCCGCCGAGTACGGGATCAACTACGTGGCGCTCGACGGCGAGATCGGCTGCATCGTGAACGGCGCCGGCCTCGCGATGTCCACGATGGACCTCATCAAGCACGCGGGATACGCGCCGGCCAACTTCCTCGACGTGGGCGGCGGCGCGTCGCCGGAGAAGGTGGCCAACGCGTTCCGCCTGGTGCTGGCCGATCCGAAGGTCGAGGCGATCCTGGTGAACATCTTCGCCGGTATCAACCGGTGCGACTGGGTGGCCCAGGGCGTCGTGAGCGCCGTCAAGGAGCTCAAGCCGCAGGTGCCGCTGGTGGTCCGCCTCGCCGGCACCAACGTGGAGGAGGGGCGCCGCATTCTGAAGGAGAGCGGACTCTCGCTCGTCACCGCCGATACTCTCACCGAGGCGGCCGACCGGGTCGTGGCTGTGCTCAAGGCCGCCGGCGCCAAGACCGGGAACGGGACGTCATGAGCATTCTCATCAACGAGCAGACGCGCGTCGTCATCCAAGGCTTCACCGGCGACAAGGGCACCTTTCACGGCAAGGAGATGCTTGCGTACGGCACGAACCTGGTAGGCGGCATCACACCGGGGAAGGGCGGGCAGAAGCATCTCGACCGGCCGGTGTTCAACACGGTGCGCGACGCCGTGCGCGAGACCGGAGCGGAGGCGAGCCTCGTGTTCGTCCCGGCCGGCTTCTGCGCCGACTCGATCATGGAAGCAGCGGACGCGGGGATCCGGCTGGTCTGCGCCATCACCGACGGTATTCCGGCGCAGGACATGATGATGGTGAAGCGCTACCTCTGGCGGTATCCGCGGGAGCGCCGCACGATCCTCGTCGGGCCGAACTGCGCCGGCATCATCAGTCCGGGCAAGGCCATGGTCGGTATCATGCCCGGCCACATCTACAAGCAGGGGAACGTCGGTCTGATCACGCGCTCGGGCACTCTCGGCTACGAGGCCGCGTCGCAGATGAAGGAGCTCGGGATCGGCGTGTCCACCAGCGTCGGCATCGGCGGCGACCCGATCAACGGCAGCTCGTTCGTCGACCACCTCAGGCTGTTCGAGGAGGATCCCGAGACCGTCGCCGTCATGATCATCGGTGAGATTGGCGGGCCGCAGGAAGCCGAGGCGGCGAAGTTCTTCCGCGATCACATGAAGAAGCCGGTGATCGGCTACGTCGCCGGCCTTTCGGCGCCGAAGGGCCGCCGCATGGGCCACGCGGGGGCGATCATCCGCGCCTTCGGCGAGAGCGCGGCGGAGAAGGTCGAGATCATGAAGGAGGCCGGCATGACGGTCGCGTCGAGCCCGGCCGAGCTGGGGGCGACGGTGGCAAAGGTGCTCGGGTCCCGCAGCAAACGGGTGGCGGTCGCGACGTGAGCGATCGTCCGGTCGTGGTCGTCACCCGCCGCCTCCCGGCGGCGGTCGAGGAGGCGGTGGCGCGGGACTTCGACGCGCGGTTCAACCGCGAGGACCGGCCGATGACGGCCGCGGAGCTTCAGGACGCGCTCCGCTCCGCCGACGGCTTGCTGCCGACGGTCACCGACAAGCTCAACGCCGAGGTGCTCAGGGTCGATCCGCTCCGCACCAGGATAGTCGCGAACATCGGCGTCGGCTTCAATAACATCGACCTCCAGACGGCCAAGGCCCGGGGCATCGCCGTCTCCAACACACCCGACG
>JBOHSY010000434.1:0-1151 GCA_050733355.1 Gemmatimonadales bacterium
CCCTACGCGAGATAACGGCCGAGTTGCGAGGCAGCCGTGAGAACGGCGCGATCGCCACTCTCGCCACGCGCCGCCCAAGCCCTCGTCACGCTCGGCGCGGACCTCAAGAACCTCCGCGCGCGCCGCCGGATGCCGATGGCGTAGGTGGCCGATCGCGCGTCGATCTCGCGTTCGACTCTATACAAGGTCGAACGGGCTGACCCGGGCGTCAGTCTTGGCATCTACGCCACGGTCCTGCTGGGCTACGGGATGATCGAGCGGCTCGAGTGCCTGGTGGACGCCCGGTGCGACCGGGCAGGGCTGGCGCTGGAAGAGGCTCGGCTGCCGCGGCGAATCCGTAAGGTCATCGGCTGAACAGCAGCCGTACCGTCCAGACCGCGATGACCATCGCGGCGGCGTCCGCGAGAAGCCCCGCCGGCACCGCGTGCCGCGTCTTCCTGATGTTCACCGCCCCGAAGTACACCGCGATCACGTAGAACGTGGTCTCGCTGGACCCGTACATGACGGCGGCCATCCTCACGAAGATCGAGTCCTCGCCGTACTGGTTGATCATGTCCACCACCAGCGCCGCCGAGCCCGACCCCGAGAGCGAGCGGATGATGGCCATCGGCAGCAGCTCGGCCGGGAAGCCGATCAGGCCGAGCACCGGATCGAGCCCGCGGGTCAGGGCCTCCATGGCGCCGCTGGCGCGGAACATCGCGATGGCGAAGAGGATCGCCACCAGGTAAGGGATGATGCGGACGGCGACCTGAAACCCCTCCTTGGCACCCTCGACGAAGCTCTCGTAGACCGGTACCCGCTTGTACAGGCCGTAGAGCGGGAAGCCCACCAGGATGATCGGGATGACGAAATAGGAGAGGAGGCTGATGGCGCTGCGCGCGGCGTCCATGGTGGCCCTCACGCCTCTGTGGCCGCGGGCGGCGGCGGGTTCCGGTTGGGATCGGAGGCGCGATACCCCGGGAGCCGACCGAGCAGCCTGGCTGCCACGATGGCGACGATGAACCCCAGCGCCGTCGTGGTGAGGATCGGGAAGATGAGCGTGTTGATCTGCGTGCCCAGGAGCGCCAGGAGGAGCACCGGTGGGACCAGCTGCACGCCGGCCGTGTTGATGGCCAGGAGCATGACCATCGAGTTGGTGGCGGTGTCCTCCG
>JBOHSY010000435.1:0-3190 GCA_050733355.1 Gemmatimonadales bacterium
TGAAGACGACTTCGCGATCTCCCAGAAAGCTGGCGGTCCCAAATGCAGCCTTCACGTCGTCGGAACTGCAAAAGCGGGCCGCCTTCAGTGCTCGATACCAATCATCGAGCGGTCCGCGCGAATCTTCATGTTGCTTACCGAACTCGACCAGGCGCTTCCGAGTGACAACGTTCATCAGGTCTCCGGTTCCCAATATGGGAACCAGCGAGGCGTCCGTCAAGTGCAGCCGGTTGCATCGCAGTGGACTTGATGGGCGTCGGTCCGCCTAACCCTACTTGAGCAATTCCACCGCAATGATCAACTGCTGGATCTCCGTCGTCCCCTCGTAGATCCGGAGTGCCCGTACCGCGCGGTAAAGGCGGTCCACCGGGTGATCGGCCAGCACCCCCGCCCCGGAATCCGAGCACCCCATGACTGCAGAGGTGAACACGTCGAGGACGAGCCCGCTGCGGAGAGAGAGCAATGTCATGGACCCTCCTGAGTGGCAGGCGCTCCGGAGGACGCGACGTCGATGCGCCCGAAAGCGAGCCTGGCGGCGTCCGGGGACCACGCCGGCTCGGCTCCTCCGTCCGGCGACCAGGCGGGATCGGACTCCGCATACTGGATACCCTGGGTCGGAGTCACCCGCCGGGGATGGGAGCCGTCCGCGTTCATCACGAAGATCTGGGCGGGGATCAGCTCCCCGTCGCCCCGATGCTCTAAGGCGATGCGGTCTCCCGCATGCGACCAGGCCGGCTTGCCGACCCCCAGGTCCGACTCGGCGTAGGTGTCGTCGCGGAAGTTGTGGCGCAGTAGGGTCGTAGCGCGGATCCATCCTCCCTCATGACCGCGATCCCCTCGCTGCCGGCGAACGCGAGCCGGGTGCCGCCGGGAGCCCACGCCGGCTCGCGGCCCACGCCCAGCACCGTCTCGCCGGTGCCCTCGATGCCGATGACGTGAACGTTCCCGTCCCGCTGGAACGCGATCCGCCGCCCGTCCGGCGACCAGGCGGGCCGCTCTCCGGCCACCAGGAGCCGGAGGTTCGACCCCGTCCGCCTCGGCGAGGTAGATCCCCGAGGGGCCGGACGGTGGCTCCGGCGGGTCCGGGGGCAAGGGCGGGCCCGGAGGCGGGTCGGTCGGTTCCTGCGGCCCGGGCAGCTGGTCGGTATCCAGAGGCAGGCTCTGGTCCCCGCACCCCATGAGGAGTGCGAGGAGGATGTCGGGCGGCGGTTCGGGAATCGAAGTGATCCAGTCCACTCGATGCCCGTACGATCACCCACGGGCGGCCCCTCCCTGGGGAGGATTCTCCCAGGCGCAGGCTTGACACGTATAACGATATACGTTATAATTGGGGCGTAGCATTCGCCCCAGGAACCACCTCATGATTCGGTCGTTTCGGACCCAGCAGTCGGAGGACGTGTTCAACGGAGTGCAGAACAAGAAGGCCGCGAAGGTGCTGCCGCTGGAGCTATGGGGCGTCGCAGCCCGGAAGCTCGATCAGATCAACCGCGTCACCGCGCTGGGCGAGTTGAAGGTGCCGCCGGGCAACCGGCTGAAACCCCTGCAAGGGGATCGCGACGGGCAACACAGCATCCGAATCAACGATCAGTACCGCATCTGTTTCCGGTGGGCGGACGACGGCGCCCACGACGTGGAAATCACGGACTACCACTAGGCCCGTCGCGGAACGACCCTCTCTAAGTGGCCCACGTGGCCCGAGGGGACATATGCGTAAGCTGCCGACTCATCGTCCTCCGACGCATCCCGGGGAGATGCTCATGGAGGAGTTTCTCAAACCCTTGGGCATCAGTCAGACGGAGTTCGCCGAGCGAATCGGTGTTTCATATCCGCGCCTCAATGAGCTGATCCACGGCAAGCGTGGGGTCACCCCGGACACAGCGCTCCGGCTCGCCCGAGTGCTGAGCATGTCAGCCGACTTCTGGCTCGGTCTGCAGCAGGACTGGGATCTCTGGCACGCCGCGCGATCGCCCGAGGCGAAGCGGATCCAGAAGATCGAGCCGATTCCGGTCTAAGCTTTCAGGTGCACGCTGACAATCGTGAGGTCTGTGAACCAGAGGTAGAGCCTCGCGTCTGGGCCTCAGGGATTCGACCCGCTGACCTCATGCCTCTAACGCAGGAATTTGGGAATGAGATCAGCCTCGGAATTCCGTCGCTCCTCGCTGCTGCCTAACCCTACTTGAGCAGCTCCCCCGCAATGATCAACTGCTGGATCTCCGTCGTCCCCTCGTAGATCCGGAGTGCCCGCACCGCGCGGTACAACCGGTCGACCGGGTGATTGGCCAGCACCCCCCGTCCGCCGATGAGCTGCACCGCATCGTCCACCGCCCGCTGGGCCATCTCGGTGGCGAAGGACTTGGCCATCGCCGCTTCGCTGGTGATCCGCTCCTGCCCCCGGTCCTTCTCGTACGCGGCTCGATAGGTGAGGAGCCGGGCAGCGGTAAGTTCGGTGGCGATCCGGGCGAGCTTCTGCTGCACCAACTGGAACTCCGCCAGCGGCTTCCCGAACTGCTGCCGCTCTTTCACGTGCGCGAGCGACTCGGCGAGCGCGCGGGCGGCCATCCCGCACGCCGCCGCGGCCACCGTGGGCCGCAGCCGGTCGAGCGCCGCGAGACCCAGCCCGTAGCCGCGTCCCTCGGTGCCGAGCAGGGCGTCCACCGGGAGCCGGCATTCGTCGAATGCGATCTCCCCCAGCGGATGCGGTGCGCTCAGTACCTGAGCGCCGGCGAACCGGAGCCCCGGGGCATCCGCCGGCACCAGGAAGCAGCTGATCCCCTTCGAACCCTTGGTCCGGTCGGTGGACGCGAACACAACGTAGAGATCGGCGATGCCGGCATTGGAGATGAGAGTCTTGGCTCCATTGAGGACGTACCCTGATCCGTCGTGCCGAGCGGTGGTGGCGATGGCTGCAACGTCCGACCCTGCCCCGGCCTCGGTCATCGCGAAGGCGGTCATCACCTTTCCCTGGACGATCGGCGCGAGCCAACGGTCCTTCTGCGCCGGCGATCCGCTCAGGAGAATCGGCGTCGTGCCCAGCCCCTGCAGCGCAAACACCGCGTCGGCGAGCGGCGACGCTTCCGCGAGCGCCTCCCGCATCAGGCAGCACCCGCGGAGATCGAGGTCGAGAATCGGCGCGAGCCAGCCTCCCGCACCCAGCAGTCCGAGCAGGGCCCGCGCCTCCCTCCGGGCCGCG
>JBOHSY010000436.1:0-17796 GCA_050733355.1 Gemmatimonadales bacterium
GGGTCACCCGGGCCGATTTCGCCTTCTTTACCTTCCTCGCCTTCTTCGGAGCGCCGTCCGCCGGGGCTTTCGGCCTGCCGGCGGCGCTCGCTTTTGCCTTCTTTGCCATAACTCCATTCTATCGAGCGCGGCTCACCCGCGGCTCAAGTCGAAGCCCGGTTCAAGAAACCCGGGACGGTTCCCCTTGGCAAGGCTGACAGTTATAACGGATTGTGAGGCAGCAACTTACCAGCCTGCGACCTCGCGGGCGATCCGAACGACGTGCTCGGCGACGGCCTCGGCAGCCCGGGTGTCCGCTGCCACCTGGCGGTCCGCGAGGGCATAGAATGGCTCCCGCTGGGTCTCGAGCTCGCGCATGTGCGCCATCGGATCGGAACCCATCAGCAGCGGGCGGGCCTCCCCCTGTTCGGTGCGCTTCGCGGCCACGGCCGGGGCGCACTTGAGGTACACCACGAGCGCGCCGGCGCGGGCCGCATCCAGCTCGCCGTCCTGCGCCGCCCAACCGGCGCCGGGCACGATCACCGCGGGTTCCCGGGCGCAGGCGGCGCGCACCGCGTCGCGCTCCATCCGGCGGAACGTCGCCTCGCCGTGCATGGCGAAGATCTGGCTCACGGGCATGGCCATCTCGCGCATCAGCAGCCGGTCGATGTCGATGAGCGGCGCGCCGAGGGCCTCGGCGACCAGCCGGCCGACCGTGCTCTTGCCCGATCCGGGCAGCCCGACCAGGATGAGATGCCGGGGCATCAGCCGGCCTCCACGCCCTCGGCGCGCAGCGCGTTCCAGCGGGCGCCCAGCGCGGCCACGTAGCCATCGTAGTTCCGCCGCATTTCCCCCAGGCTGTCGCCGCCGAACTTCTCGAGCATCGCGTCCGCGAGCACGAACGCTACCAGCGCCTCGGCGATCACGCCAAGCGCGGGCACGGCGGTCACGTCGGAGCGCTCGCTCTGCGCCTGCGCGGGAGCGCCCGTGGTAAGGTCCACCGTCGGGAGCGGCGACATGAGCGTGGCGATGGGCTTCATCGCGACCCGCACGACGACCGGCTCGCCGGTCGTGATGCCGGCCTCGAGCCCGCCGGCGTTGTTGGTGCGGCGGCGGAAGCCGGCTCTCGCATCGCCCGGAACCGGCGGCCGGCTCGTCGGCTCTTCTGCACCTCTGCTCATCGCGGCCGGCTGGATCGGATCGTGCACCTCGGACCCCGGTCGCCGCGCCGCTTCGAAGCCCAGGCCGATCCCGACGCCCTTCACGGCGGGGATCGACATGATCATGCCGGCCAGGCGGCCGTCGAGCTTTCGATCCCAGCTCACGTGGCTGCCGAGCCCGGCCACCACGCCTCGCGCGACGACCTCGACCTCGCCGCCGAGCGTGTCGCCGTCCTGCTTGGCTCGATCGACCCGCTGGATGATCGCGGTCCCGGCGGCCGGATCGAGCACCCGCACTTCGGAGCGGTCCGCGGCGTCGTTGAGCGGCGTCGGCAGCTCGGCGGGCGGGTGGGCGTCGATGCCGCCCATGGAGACGACGTGGCTGCCGATCTCGACCCCGAACTCGTCGAGCAAGCGCTTGGCGAGAGCGCCGGCCGCTACGCGGGCGGCGGTCTCGCGCGCGCTCGCGCGCTCGAGCACGTCGCGGGCATCGAGCCGGTCGTACTTGAGCACGCCGGACAGGTCCACGTGCCCCGGCCTGGGCCGGGTGACCCGGCGCCGGCGGAGCTCGCCCTGCGCTCCCTCCGCGGCCATCACCTCTTCCCAGTTGGCCCAGTCGCGATTGCGGATCAGCATGGCGATCGGCGAGCCCAGGGTTTCGCCCGCGCGCACGCCGGCGATCCACTCGATTCGGTCGCGCTCGATCTTCATCCGCGCGCCGCGGCCGTAGCCCTGCATCCGCCGGGCGAGATCGCGGTCGATCCACTCCGCGGTCACGGGCACGCCGGCCGGCAGCCCTTCCACGATAACGGTGAGGGCCTTGCCATGCGACTCGCCGGCGGTCACGAACCTCAGGTGCACGTCCACTCCTCGCTGGTGAGCGGTGAGAGGTCAGAGAACATCCCCCTCACCTCTCACGTCTCACCTCTTACCGCCTGGTAAGCAACAAGCCCGACTTGGGGGGTCGGGCTCGAAGCTATCCGGTTGGCCCGGGTGGGCCAAGGCGGGGCTCAGTTCAGGCTGGCGCCCGCGTCGTCCACCACCCGCGGCGTGACCAGGATCATCAGGTCGCGGCGCCGCTCGGACGTCTCGGTGGTGCTGAACAGGCCACCCACGATCGGCAGCTGCGACAGCAGCGGGATGCCGGCCCGGGTACGGCTCACTTCGGTGATGGTGAGCCCGCCGATCACCGCGGTCTCGCCGTCGTTCACCAGCAGCTGGTTCTCCGTCGTCTGCTTCGTGAAGTTGAAGCCGAACTGCGACGCCGGGAGATCCTGCACCGCGGACCGCTCGGTGCGGAGCGTCATCAGGATCTGGCCGCTGTTGGTCACGTGCGGCGTGACCGTGAGCCGGATGCCGGTCTCCTTGAACTGCACCTGCTGTACCGCCACCGCCGAGCCCTGCTGCGGCGGCGCGCCCGGCACCGGCGTTTCCTCACCGACCAGGATGTCCGCCTTGCGGTTGTCGAGGGTGCTGATGGTCGGCTCGGCCTGGATGTCGGCGAGCTGCTGCTGCTGCAGCGCGCTCAGGAAGGCCGTCACCGTGTTGCCGCCCAGCAGCGTGGAGAATACCAGCCCGAGGGCGGTGTTCTCGACCGGCGCGTTCGCGTTGCCGATCGCGGAGAGCGTGTTGCCGCCCAGATCCACGAAGCCGTTGTTGGACTCGCCCGCGGGCGCTCCGAACGGCGAGGAGCCGGGCGGGATGTCCCGGTCGATCAGGTTCGTGAAGCCCTGGTTGGCGGATGCGAGATCGTAGCGGACGCCGAGCCGCTCGAGCTCGGTGCGGTCCACGAAGACGATCTTGGCCTTGATCAGGATCTGCGGCGTCTTCCGGTCGAGGTTCTGCACGAACTGGATGATGTCCTCGACCCGGCTCCGGGTATCCGTGATGATCAGGCTGCTCGAGGCGGAGTCGCCCACCACGCGGCCGCGGCCCTTGGTCAGCAGGGTCTCGACCGACTTGGTGATCTGTCCGAGCGGAGTGTAGTTGATCGGCACCTGGCGCGACTCGAGCGGCTCGAGCGAATCGAGCGCCGCGAGCGCCGCCGGCGCGTCCACCCGGATGATGCCGCCGGGCATCTCGGTGGCCGACAGGCCCTGGGTGGCCAGGATCGCCTGGAAGGCCATATCCCACGGTTGATTCTTGATCTCGGCCGTGACCTCGCCCTTGATGTCCTTGCCCAGAATGATCGTGCGACCGCTGAAGGCGGCGAAGCCCGCGACCACGTCGGCAACGCTCGCGCGATCCCAGGTCACCGTGATGCGCGGCTGCTGGGCCGGGAGCCGGAGCCTGCCGGTCTGCCGCTTGATCGCCGTGAGCCGCAGTTCCGGCTCGGCGTCGGGCCGCAGTTCGGCCACGTCGCGCACGGGCACATCCACCACCTGCGCCATGGCGGGCGCCGCCGTCGCCGACGACCACGCCACGAAGCCCTGCTCGGCGGCGAAGCTCACGCGCACCTCGTCGGCCGCGTGTGCCACCTTGTAGTCCCTGACCCCGTCGAGGTCGAGCACGATGCGGACCACCTCGGGGCGGAACTGCGAGTAGCGCAGATTCACCACCCCGGCCCGCCTCACGCCGTCGTACGTCCCGCCGGCGGAGGCCAGCGTCGCGCCGACCACGTCGAGCACGAGGCGGTCGGGCGCGTGCAGCATGAAGTCGCGCACCTGCACCGCGCCCCGCACGGTGACCACCACTTCGGCCCGGCCGGGCGCCGAGAGCACGCTCACGCCCGTGACCTCTCCGCCCACGGGCCCCCCGGCCGAGGCCGGGGGAACTGCCCCGAGGAGAGCGGCGGCCAGCATCCAACGATGGATTCGCGTCATGGCGTGAGGTCCTCCTGCTTGCGGAGCGAGTGAGTTTCCTGCCGTTCGTAGCCGAAATCCTGGATCGTGAACACGACGTCCTTCGGACGGATCTGCGTCACCCGCAGGCGGCCCAGCTGATCGCCGACCCGCAGTTTGTGGCGCTTCCCTTCCTTCGTCTTTTCGCGCAGGACCGCGATGCTGTTGCCGGAGTAGCGCAGGTCCTCGTAGATCCCCACGAGCTGGAGATCGCCGAGCTCCGGCCCGGCGTGCGCGCTCTTGATGAGCGACGCGAACGGATCGCGCGGGGCTCCGCCGTAGGCGAACGTCTCGCGCAGCAGCCCGGCCTCGGCGTCCGCGCCGAGCGAATCGGCCGGGGCCGTGTCCTCGGGCCGTGGCGCCGCCGGGGCCGGCGCTCCGGCGGCTGTCGCCACTGCCTGCGCGGCCGCGGGCGAGGTGACGATCACCGCCATCAGCAGGCTGATCCAGAGTCTAGGTGCCACTGGCCGCTCCTTCCGCGTTGGACTTCACGTAGGTCCGGATCTGCAGCTTGGCTTCGAGCAGCGACCCGCTGGTGTCGCCCAGCGCCTTGGCGGCCGTCTGGTTGGCCGCCGCGAGCGAGATGTCCTGCGGGACGATGATGCGCTGGAGGCTGGCCACGTCGGCGAGCCACTCGCCGATCTGGTCGTACCGCCCGATCACCGAGAGCGTGTACTTGTAGGTGTCGAAGGGGACCGGGCCCGGCTCCACCGGGAGCGGCACCACCTGCGACAGCGTCACGCCGCGGATCTTGCCGCGGGTTGAGATATCGTCGAGCAGGTTCGGCACCTCGTTCCGGTCCGGCACCAGTCGGCGGAGCAGCGCCAGGCTGGAGCGGTAGCCGTCGAGCCGCTTGCGCAGGTCCTCCACCGTGCCCCGCGCGAGCTCGGCCTTGGCCTTGGCGGTCTCGCCCTCGAGCTTCGCGATGGTGTCCCGCACCGCGGCAACCTGCACCTTCCGCGCGGAAAGACCCGGCATCCCAGCCGCCTCGAGCCCCTCGTAGCCGAGGTAGCCGACGGCGGCGGCGAGGATGATCAGGAACAGCGGCGTAGTCTGCGAACTGGAGAGCGCCATGGCCTCACCTCACCGACTGGCTGAGCGGAACCGTCCGGATGTAGGCCGAGTCGGCCTCCCGGTAGCTCGCGCGGATCGTGAACGCGGTCACTGCGCGCTCTTCTTCGACGACCGTCTGTGCGCTTACCGGCGTGACGTCGCTGATCCAGGGCGACGCTTCCAGATTGCGCAGATATCGCGTGTACGCCTGGATATCCACGGTGCGGCCATTGATCGTGAACTCGACCGGCCCACGCACGACGATCGTCGTGTCGGCGCCCTTCCCGCTGTCGGTCGTGGCCGGGGCAGCCGGCGGAGGCGGCGCGGCGGTGGCAGGCATGCCCGGAATGGAGGTGGGCGCGCCCGGCTTCAGGTCGACCAGCCAGGTATACGCCGGCAGTGCCTTGGTGACCTCGTCCATGACGTGCGGCCAGACGTAGCGATCGCCGTCCACGCTCTTGATCGTCGCGATCTGGCGCGCCAGCGAGTCGCGGATGACTTCCTGCTTCCGCTTCTGCTCCAGGAACGTCCTGAATCGCTTATGCTCGGCCCGGGTCTGCTCGAGCTTGGGCTCGAGCGCGCTCAGCTCGGTGGTGGTGCTGATCCAGGTCCAGCCGAGGAACGCGGCGACGATGGCCCAGGCGCCGACCGCGCCGAGCAGCAGCGGATCCTTGACCCGCGCGCCTGCGCCGCGAAGGCTCTCGAGCGCGCCGGCGAGGGGCGACCCCCTGCTCCGCTTCCGCTTGAGGCCGGGCCGAAGATTGACGGTGATCATCATGGCGTATCGCGTCCGATGGAGGTGGTCACGCGGCCTTCCGGAGCGCGAGGCCGATCGGGAGCATCAGGAGCGGCGCGACTTCGTCGACGTTGAGCGCGTCGAACACGCCGTCGGCGACCGAGAGCCGCTCCAGGGGGTTGGCCGGCACCACCGGCAGCCGCAGCCGGTCGGCCAGGACGCGGTTGAGCCGCTGGATACGGGACCCGCCGCCGGTGGTGAAGAGCCGCGCGAGGCCGCCGGAGCGGCTGGCCGACTGGAGGAACGCCGCGGCGCGCTCGATGCCCACCGCCAGCTCCTCACCGCGCGACTCCAGGAACGGCTCCAGCACGTCGCTGGGCTCGTTGCTCTGGAGCAGCCGGTCGGCCTCCTCGGCCGACAGCCCGCGCTCGCGCTGGAGGTCCTCCCGGAACCGGCGCGTGCCGATCGTTATGTCGCGGGTGAGCACCGGGATGCCGTCGTCGAGGATGTTGATGTTGGTGATTTCGTTGCCGATGTTCACCAACCCGACCACGCCCCTCATCGCCTCCGGATAGTTCACCTCGAACGCGTTATGCAGCGCGAAGGCATCCACGTCGATGATGCCGGGCTCGAGCCCGGCTTCCGACAGGAGGGTCAGCTTGGTTTCGATGAGCTCGCGCTTGGCCGCCACCAGGAGCACCGTCATCTGGAGCCCTTCGCCGTCGGGGTCCAGGATCTGGAAGTCGAGCTCGACGTTGTCCATGTCGAACGGCACGTGCTGCTCGGCCTCCCAGCGAATCACCTCGCGGGCCTCCGCCTCCTTCATGCGGTCCATCGTGATCTTCTTGATGATCACGTCGCGGCCGCCGACCGCGGTCACCACCTGCTTTGCCTTGACCCCCGCCGTGGCCATGAGGCCCTTGATGGCATCAGCGACGATGGCGGGGTCCATGACCTCGCCCTCGACGATGGCGTCGTTCACCACGGAGGTGAACGCGACCTTGGTCAGGACCGGCTCGCCGGACCGATGCGACACCACGACGAGCTTGATGAGCCCGCTGCCGATGTCCAGGCCCACGGTGGTCGTGCTGCGACCAAAGAGTGCCATAGGTGCCCAGTTGTTGGAGGGAACAGAGCGCTACGCTGCCACTGCACGACTACAACGTCATTCCGGCTCACGCACCCGACGAAACCAATCAACCGCAAGCCGTACCGTTATTTCGCTAGCCTGCTTCAGCGCCGGCCCCGCCACCCGTCCCGGGAGATCAGCCCGGCCCGCCAACCCGGCGGTATCGCATTCCTTAGCGCCTGCTCTCGCGCAGAGCCTCGGCTTGCACCCGCAGGTGCAACCCATGTGCCGTGGGCAGCGGGGCTGGCCCAAGCAGCTACTTTGCAACCACTTGCGTCACTACCTGGCCCAGTGGCACCCAAGCGGTCAGGCGGCGCTTCTCCTCTTTCGCAACCCGATTAGCGAAAGGCGGGAAGCGGCATTTTCAGCGGGTGGGAAGGGCGGTGGAATGGCAAAAGGCTGCCGGGCGTTCCCGCCATGCAGCCTTCTGCACTCCCCTACGGCCTCTACCAGCCCCTTCCGCCGGTACCGCCTGTTAGTTCATCACTTGGGTCCAGGCGTGCCCGCTGATCGGCACCGGCAACGCGCCGCCCGTGAGCGCGCGCAGAATCGCGCAGTTCGAATACTGGACGCTCGCGTTGCCGTGGATGATGCTCTGGTCGTTGATCTCGATGTTCTGCGAGAACAGGCCGCCGAAGACCTTGCCGCCGTCGCTGCCGGTGCCGCCCAGATCCACCGCGCCCTTGGCGATCACCAGACCGTAGAACTGGAAGCCGCCGGTGATCGTCAGATCGCCGTCCACGAGCAGGATGCCCTGGCCGCGACTCCCGCCGCTGAGATGCAGGTTGCCCGCGGCGTGGATCGTGGGGAAGTAGTTCTCGCACGGGGCGATGTAGCCCGCGGTCCGCCACGGCTCGCCCCAATTGTACAGGTCGCCGTAGTTGCAGCGGTTGGTGGCCGTCACCGTCGGCGTCGGCTGATAGGGCCCGTTCTGGTAGGCCGCGAACTGGATACTGGCGTTGGCCGCCATCTGCGTGTAGGTCACGTCTCCAAAGGCACTGAACGTGTCGTCGGTGATGTCACCCTGGTTGGTCTCGACCGACGGCCAGTTGCCCACGCCGGTCACGTTGTCCTGGGCGTTGGGGTTCATCGGCGGCACGAACCACTGGTTGGACGCGGTCCGGATCGCATAGCGGTCGGTCCCCGGCGGGCACGCGCTCCAGCCGTTGGGATCGGAATTGGCACCGTTCACGACGAAGCTGGCGCCGTTGAAGTTGATCGGGTCGGTGGTGGTGATGGCTGCGGTCACGTTGACGTCGGCCGTGTTGAGCCGCACCGCGGTCGCGAGCGTCTGGGTGCCCCCCTCGAGCGAAGTGCCGACCGACTGCACCAGCAGCAGCTCCGCGTTCAGCTGGGTCACGGTGACCTGGAAGCTGTCACCCACCGCGTTCGGCACCGGTGTCTTGTTGAACGTCACGGGCGTGCCGGCCACATAGCTGACCGGGACCCACCCACCGATCATCGAGTGCATGCCGGCCTCGGCCGCCTCGAGGGCGCGGGACGCATGCGCGGCGTTCCGCGCCGTGCGCTGTTCGATCGTGCTCATGAAGAACGTGCCGGTGACGAGCGCGCCGATCACCACCAGCGCGAGGATCGCCACCACCAGCGCGATTCCGCGCTCGTTCCTGAGACTGGATGTCCGCATCGCGGGCTCCCGGTGTGAGGTCAGCGGTACACGGCGTTCCGCAGCGTCACGAGCGTCACGACGCTGTCGGTGAGCTGCCGAGGCGTCGACCCGCCGGTCTGGGCGACGTTCTCGTCGGAGACGCTGGCCAGCGTGACCCGGATCGAGCGCACCGCCCGCCGGGCGGCGAGGTCGGCGCTGCCGACGCCAGTCCCGTTGCAGGGATTCGCGCAGTTGATCACGTTCCCGGCGCTGTTCAGGTACTGGAGGTTGAACCCGTTCGCGGCCAGCGGCCCCAGCACGGGCTGACGCCCGCCCCCGCCGGAGATCGACTCCGCGCCCAGATAGTTCCGCCCGTCGGCGTCGACGTAGAGGCTGTACTCCATGAGCTCGGTGATCCGCGCCGGCGAGCCTACCGTGATGTCGGCAGCGTTCACCGGATCGGTGGCGCCGTTGGAGAACGACGCCACGACCACGAGCGCACCGAGGCCGGGCCAGAGCGGTCCCGGGCAGCCCGAGGCCGCGTAGCCCACGATGTCCCGGGTAATCCAGCGGTCGTCCGCCCCCGTCGTGACGTCGCGGTCCACGAAGATGGTCACGTCGTCGTTCGGGGTGGGCAGGCGGTAGCCGGACACGTTCTGGGTAAGGCTCACAGTGATGCTGTTCGGCGTGACCTGGCAGATGACCCCGCTGCCGCGCACGGCACGGAACCGGATGCGGGACGGCGACATCTCGAGGATGTCGGATCGGACATGATCGATGGAACCCGGGTTTGCCCGGAACACCGGCCCCGCGCCCGGCGCGAAGGTCGTGTCGAAGCCGATCTCCCGAAGCTCGGCCGGCACGATGAGCGAGCCGGCCCGCATGTTGGCCTGCATGTCGATGCGCTCGGTCTGCGCCCGGGACACCCGCTGGGTGCTGAGCAGGAGCCCGTACATGGCGGCCGCCACGATGGTCAGCACGACCATGGCGACCAGCAGCTCGATGAGGGTGAAGCCGCGGCGACTAGGCATCAGTAGCACCCCACCGTGGTGTTGAAGGTGACGTTCCGCGCACCGTACTGCGTGTTGTAGCTTGCGACGACCGCCACGTCACGGGTGCGCGCGGCGGCGCCGTTGACCACCCGCCAGCTGAGCGTGACCGCGCGGGTCGTGACCGGCCCGCCGGAGACGAAGCCGGCGTGGGTGCAGCGGTTGCCCCCGCCGTCCGGCTGCGCGGCAAGCATCCGCAGGCTGTCCACCTTCTGGGTGGCCAGTTGCTGGGCGACCGTGACCATGCGCCCGCGGCCGATCTGGCGGCTCGCCATGGCGGCGCCGCCGGCCAGGGCCGTGATGCCGATGCCGAGCACGAGCACGGCGATCATGACTTCGATGAGCGTGAAGCCGCGTTCATTGGCGCGCATGATCATTTCTCCACCCGGCCGAAGCCGCGGACCCAGACGGTGTCCCGCTCGTTCTCGCGGCGGACCTCGATCGTGATGAGGTTCGGGTTGGTGCCGAGCCCGCGGTTGTCAAACGTGAAGCTGGCGGCGTCGGCGTTGAGCGCGACGCCATGCTGCGCCGCGAGCGAGGTGACCGCGCCGACGGTGTCCATGGTGCATCCGCCGCAGGCGGCACCCCGCCGCGGCGACGCCGTGACGAACACGCGTCCGGTGCCGTTCTCGAGGTTCACGGTGGCGCGGCGCGATTGGGATATGGCCACCGCGCGCGCCTGCTGCGCCGTGTTGAAAACGGCGCCGCGCGCCGCGCGGACGCTGCTCTTCACGAAGAGCTGGTGGCCCTTCGGCATGGCGATGAGGATAAGGATCCCCACGAGGGCGATGGCGACCATCATCTCCGTGAGCGAGAACGCCCGGCGATCGAACCAGAGCACGTGAGCCACCTCCACCAAGAGTTCCGCCGTCCGCCAGGGACCAAGGCAGACGGCGTACCACACGCTAAGCTCTTGTCGCGGAATCGCGTACGCTAAAAAGCGCGGGCCGGATCATGCAGTTTGCTGCGCGAACTGCAACCTTCGGCGGGCTCAGGCGGTCGCCTGCACCCTCCGCAGCTTGTAGAAGAGCGTGCGCAGGCTGATGCCGAGCAGGCTCGCGGCCTCGCGCCGGTTGCCCTTCGACGCCTCGAGCGCGCGGAGAATGAGCGCCTTTTCCACTTCCTCGACCTGCGCGCGCAGGTCGAACGAGCCGTTGAGCGCGAGCTGTGCGCTGTTGTTGCCGTTCCTGGAATGCGCGAGCGAGAAGTCGCCGGTGTCGAGCGGCCGGGCGCCGCCCAGTACCGCCGCGCGCTCCACCGCGTTCCGGAGCTCGCGCACGTTGCCGGGCCAGCCATGCTCCGTCAGCATCGCCAGCGCCTGCGGCGTGATGCTCACGGGGTGGCCGAGCCGCTGGGCCGCCTGCCGCGCGAAATGGGCGAGCAGCGCGGGGATGTCGTCGCGGCGCTCGCGAAGCGGCGGGAGGTGGAGCCGCACGACGTCGAGCCGGTAGTAGAGATCGGCGCGGAACTCCCCGCGATCCACCGCCTCCTGGAGCGACTTGGCTGTGGCGGCGATCACGCGGACGTCCACCTTCTTGCCCTCGCGCGCGCCCACCCGGCGGAGCTCGCCCTCCTCGAGCACCCGGAGGAGCTTGGCCTGGAGGTTCAGCGGGAGGTCGCCGATCTCATCGAGGAGAAGCGTGCCCAGGTGGGCAGACTCGAAGAGCCCGGCCCGGTCAGCGATGGCGCCGGTGAACGCGCCCTTGGTGTGTCCGAACAGCTCCGACTCCAGCAGCTGCTCCGGGATGGCCGCGCAGTTGATGGCGGTGAAGCTCATCTCATTCCGGGGGCTCATCCGGTGGATGGCCTTGGCGAGCACCTCCTTGCCGGTACCGCTCTCGCCGGTGATCAGCACGGTGGTGTTGTGCCGTGCCACCCGGCTCCCGAGCTCGAGCAGGTCGCGCATTGTCCGGCTCTCCGCCACGACCAGATCGCGAACCGCGTCGGCACCGAGCGAGGAGCGGAGCGTCTCCACCTCGCGGCGGAGCCGTTCCCGCTCCTCCGCCTTCCGCACCGTGAGCACTACCTCGTCGGGTCGGAACGGCTTCCGGAGGTAGTCATATGCGCCCTCCCGCATGGCCGCGACGGCCGCGTCCTCCGACCCGTAGGCGCTCATCATGATCAGCAGCGCGGCGCCCTGCTCGGCCCGGTAGGCGCGGAGGAACGAGAGCCCGTCCATCCGGGGCATGCGCACGTCGCAGAGAATGAGGTCGAACGCCTCGCCCCCTGCGCGCCGCAGCGCTTCCTCCGGGTCGGCTTCGGCCACGACGTCGTGGCCCGCGTCCCGAAGCAGCAGCGCGAGTGACTGTCTCAGGTCCGCGTCGTCGTCAACGATGAGCAGCCGCATGGCTCTCCACGAGTGAACGCTCCGGCGCCGGCGTCCGGGCGGCCGGCAGGAACACCTTGAAAACCGCTCCGCCTTCGCGGGCTCGGTCCACCCAGACGGTACCGCCAGCCTCGTGCACGGTACGGGCCACGATCGCAAGGCCCAGGCCGGTCCCCTTGCCGGGGGCCTTGGTGGTGTAGAACGGGTCGAAGATCCGCTCCCGATCGCTCTCGGGTACGCCCGGGCCATCATCCGCCACACAGAGGAGCACGCCCCGCGTGCCGGGGGCGACGTCGGTGCGGCGGGGCCGGACGGCCCAGCGTCCGTCGCGCACCCGGCGGCGCCGGCTCCCTTCCGCGGATTCCGGCTCGTTCTGGCGATGCGCAACGCGGTGCCGCGGTTCGTAGGTGTCGCCGGACGTGCTCACCACCAGCACCCCGCCGGGCGCCGCCTGGCAGGCGTTGATCACCAGATTCACCACGACCTGCTCCAGCCCGTGCCGTCCGGCGGCCACGTCGGGCAGGTCCGCGGTCAGCCGAACCGTGACCTGCTGCGCCTTGAGCAGCGCCTGCGCGCCGAGAAACTCGAGGCTCGCCTCCACGGCGGCGTTCACGTCGGCGACGCCCGCTCCCTGATCGGGCCGCGCGTAGCTCAGCAGGCTCTGGACCGTCCGCTCGATGCGCTCGATCGCCCCGCGCATTGCGGCGGCGAGCTCCGGATCGGCGCCGCGCCGCCGGAGCAGATCGAGATAGGTGCCGATGGCGCCCAGCGGATTGCGCACCTCGTGCGCGACCCCCGCGGACAGACTGCCGAGCCCGGCGAGCTTTTCGACCCGGACGATCTGGCTCTGCACATCGAGCAGCGCCTCCGCCATCCCCCGATACGAGTCGGCCAGCGCCTGGAACTCGGCGGTCTCGAAGTCGGGCGCCTGGGTCGGCGCTCGGCCCGCGGCCAGGCTCTCGGCCTCGGCGGCGAGCGCGTCCAGCGGCTCGAGCACCTGCCGCCGGACGACGTGCCCGCCGAACACCACGAAGACCGCGGTGCTGCCCGCCCACAGCACCACCAGCGCGCCGGCGGTCCGCTCGAAGTCGGCGTCCGCGAGGAGCGCGGTGATCACGCCTACCAGCAGTGCAACCGCCGACGTGACCAGGCCGAGGTTGACCAGCAGCTCGGTGCGGAGCGAGCGCCGGCCCCTCGGCTTCATCGTCCGGCCGGCTGGCGGCCCGCTACGGAGTGCACGCGACGCGTCCCTCCGCCGTGGCGGGGCCAAGCGGGCCGCCGGTGCCGAAGTAGATCGCGCAGGTTCGGGCGGTCAGGCCCGGCGACGCCGCCGTGGCGCCCCAGCCGGTGGCAGTCACGTTCGCGAGCGCCAGGGTCACGCCCTGCGACGGGTTGTAGACCAGCGCCGGCGCCGGGATCGGACCGTTGTAGTAGACACCGTTGTCCGACGTGTAGGCCTCCTGCGCCGTGGCCAGGTTCCGCAGGTCGCCCTTCATCTTCGAGGTATAGGCCTCTTCCTTCGTGGTCCGGAACTTCGGGATCGCAATCGCCGCCAGGATGCCGATGATCACGACGACCATCAGCAGCTCGATGAGCGTGAATCCGCGGTTGTCGTGTCGCATCGCGCCCGGCTCCGAAGAAGGAATCCATCACCCTGCCCAGCACCTCTTTGCTGCCGACTACGTGATAGCAAGCGGGGCGGCGACCCGCGGCCACCGCCCCTTCCTGCCGCTTGCCGGCCCGTCAGGACATTACGGGCACGCGATGACGCCGTCGACCGCAGCCGCCGAACCCATGCCGACAACGACGTTGCACGAGTTCGTACCGGTCGAAATCGAGGCGTTCTGCACCGTGATCGAGTAGCCGTTCGCCACGCCGGCCGACGCTGTGGGAAGGTTGCCCGACGAGAACGTGAAGTTGTACGGCACGGCCTGGAGCGTCGCCGCGTCGGTGTACGTCAGCGGGTTGTCCGAGAAGTACGCCTCCTGCGCCGTCATGTAGTTGCGAATGTCGGTCTTGATCGACGCGAGCTTCGCCTTGTCCTTGGTGGTCGCGAACTTCGGGATCGCGATCGCCGCCAGAATGCCGATGATCACCACCACGATCAGCAGCTCGATGAGGGTAAAGCCCTTGCGATTCATCTTGACCTTCCTCCAAATGACGTGGACCAGCCGGTGTCGCGTTGAGCGAGCGGGGGTGTGTGCTCGGCCGCCGTAAGGGGCAACACGTATGCCATGGTTCGGGCGAGCGCACGCAAACTGCACTGCGGCAACAGCTTGGATGGGGCACATGCCGTCCGTTGCACCCCCTCCGCTGGGTCGGCCGGCCGAATTTTGCAAGAAGGGGCGCGACCGGCGGATGAGGGGATCAAGGGTGCCGCAGGCGATAGCATGCAGGGCGGTGCAGCGCCCGAACAGGGCGCTCGAACGGGAACCGGAGCGGAAAAGCGGCTAGACGACCTCTCCTTCATAGCGGGAAAGCTTCCGGTACAGTGTCGACGGATCGATTCCCAGTACCTCGGCCGCCCGGGTCTTGTTGCCGCCCTCGGCCTGGAGCACGTACATGATGTACGCCCGCTCGATCACCTCCAGGGTCGGGTTGCGGTACGACCGCTCGGCAACGAGCGGCTCCTTCTTGCGCTTCGTGATCCGTTCGGGCAGCGCGACCGCATCGATCAGGCTCCCACGGGAGAGCACCGCCGCGTGCTCGAGGGCGTTCTCCAGCTCCCGCACATTGCCCGGCCACTCGTAGACCATCACCGCGTCCAGCGCGTCGGGGGCGAGCGCCTTCACGTCGCTCGCGGTCTCCTGCGAGACGTTCTGGAAGAACGCCTCGATCAGGAGCACCAGGTCGTCCCGCCGGTCGCGCAGCGGCGGAAGACTGATGTTGATCACGTTGAGCCGGTAAAACAGATCGGGACGGAAGTTGCCCCGGCGGATCTCCTCCTCCAGATCGCGGTTGGTCGCGGCGATGATCCGGACGTCCACCGGAATCGCCTCGGTGGCGCCGACCGGAATCGCCTCGCGCTCCTGCAGCACGCGGAGCAGCTTCACCTGGAGCGACGGCGGCATCTCGCCCACCTCGTCGAGGAAGAAGCTGCCGCCCCGTGCGGCCGCGAACAGCCCCTGCTTGTCGCGTACGGCGCCGGTGAACGAGCCCTTTACGTGGCCGAACAATTCGCTCTCCAGGAGGTTCTCCGGGAGCGCACCGCAGTTGATGGACAGGAACGGCCCGTCGTTCCGGGTCGACATGTTGTGGATGAACCGGGCGATGACCTCCTTGCCGGTCCCGCTCTCGCCGGTGATGAGCACGGTGGAGTCCGTGGGGGCGACGTGCTCCGCGAGGCGCAGGGCTTCCAGGAAGCGCTTCGACTTGCCGATCGGCTTGCTCACCGCGCCGCCGCCCCGCTCCCGCCGCCGGATCTCCTGCTTGAGCTGCTTGTTCTCCACCTTGACCGCGCGGTAGTCGGAGGCGCGGCGGAGAATCGTGACCAGCTCGTCGTTGGCGAACGGCTTCTGGATGTAGTGGTAGGCGCCCGAGTTGACCGCCGCGATGGCGCTCTGGAGCGACGCCTGCGCGGTCATGAGGATGACCGGCGTCATCGAGTCCTGCTCCCGAGCCGCCTGGAGAATGTCCAGCCCCGAGACCTGGGGCATCCGGACGTCGGTCAGCACCACGTCGTGATTGCCGGTGCGGATCTGCTCGAGCCCCGCCTTGCCCCCCTGCGCGGTGGTGACCTCGAAACCCTCGTTGCGGAGCAGGATGCGGAGGGTGTCGAGGATGCCCGATTCGTCGTCCACGACGAGGACCGACGGCTTCTGACTCATGCGATCTCCTCGGGTCGCCAATGGGCCGGCAGGAGGATGGTGAACGTGGTGCCCGCGCCGGGCGCGGAGTCGACGAAGACGAGCCCGCGGTGCGCCTCCACCGCGCGCTGGACGATGGGCAGCCCGAGTCCGGTGCCGCCAGCGCGGCCGGACACAAAGGGCTCGAACAGCCGCTCGCGAATCTCCGCCGGAATGCCGGGACCGTCATCCCGCACCTGGAGACGGGCGGCCTGCTCCAGGTGGTCGCTCCCCTGCGGGACGTCGGTCCCCTCGGCGGGACGGACGCCCACGATGACGCTGATCGGTCCCCGCGCGGACTGCACTGCGTTGAGGACCAGATTATAGAGGACGCGGTGCAGGAGGTCGGCGTCGCCTTCCATGACGGTCCGGGGCCCCTCGACGGCGAGCCGCGCGTCCTCCCGGCAGTCGGGGTGCTCCTTGACGAGCCGGGTCACCGCCGTCGCGATCTCCCGGAGATCCACCGGCACGAACTGCGTCGCCCGGACGCGCGAGAAATCCAGAAACTCGTTCAGGAGCCGGCTCAGCCGGTCGCTCTCGCGGACGATCAGGTCGGCGAGGAAGCGCTCGTCGTCGGTCGCGTAACGCGAGCGTGAGAGCTGCTCTACCGAGCTCCGGATCGAGGCGAGCGGGTTCTTGATCTCGTGAGCCAGCGAGGCGCTCAGCGCGGCGACCGCTTCCAGCCGCTCCGTGCGGAGGTGCAGCTCCTGAAGCTGCTTGAGGTCGGAGATGTCGGTGAAGATGGCCGTGACCGACGGCGCGTCCTGCGCCTCCTGGCGGAAGACCGTCGTGCTCAGGCCGATCGGAAACTGTTTGCCGCCGTTCCGGGCCACGAGGCCCTCGCCGCGGCTGATCTTCCGGCCGCTGCCGATGCCCGCGACGATCGCCGCCCACAGATCCGACGAGCGGTCGCGCAGCCGGTCCAGCACCGGCTCGCCGATGATGTCGCCGCCGAGCCCGAGGAGGCGCTGCGCGGTGGGATTGATGAACGCCAGCCGGCCCCGGCCGTCGACCGTGATCACGCCCGAACGGATGTTGTGGAGGATCTCGTCGGCCTCGAGC
Source organism: Gemmatimonadales bacterium (assembly GCA_050733355.1). Taxonomy (GTDB): domain Bacteria; phylum Gemmatimonadota; class Gemmatimonadetes; order Gemmatimonadales; family GWC2-71-9; genus DASQPE01. The sequence continues at coordinate 16,786 of JBOHSY010000436.1, forward strand.
CGGACCCGCACCAGCTCGGTCTCCAGCGTCGCCTGCTCGACGCCGGCCTCGCGCAGCCGGTGGCTCAGCACGCCGACGATGAGGAAGACGACGTTGAACACCGCGAACTGGGCCCAGTACGCGGTGTCCGGCTGGAGCCGCTGACCCCAGATGGTGTCCGCGCAGTACATTGCCGAGGCGGCGAGCGCGGTGAGGATCCCGCCGCCGACCGGCAGGAGAAGCGCGTACGCCGCCACCACCGGCACGTAGAGCGCGGGGAACGCCGATTGGGGTTGGCCCGCCACGTGGACCAGCGCGGTGACCAATCCGAGATCGACCAGCGCCTGCACCTGGAGGAACGCGGAACTCGGCAGGATGCGCCGCACGAAGAGTGCCCACGCCCCGTAGCTGGTCAGGGTGAGGGCGAAGACGACGGCGACGGTGGCGATGAACGCGACGTCGGGGCGCTCGGTCCAGACGAGCGACGCGCCGAGCAGCGTCGCGAGCACGAGCACCAGACGGCCGGCAAGCAGCCAGGTGAGAAGCGTACGTTGGGTGGGGAGCGAGGCCCGGCCAGCCCGACGCGGATCCGAGCCGGCCGCCTCAGCGCGCCCCGCCGCGGTCGAAGCCATCGGACCTCGGGTCGGCGTGTGCGGAAGTCGTGTGATCGGGGCAAGATAACGACCAACGACCGCTATCAGCTATCGGCTATCGGCTAGCGGCTGGCGGTCAGCGGCCCGCGAGCGCGTCGAAGGCGGCGGCCGTGGCGAGGCCGAAGACGGGGCTCAACTCGGCCGGGGCTCCCGGCTCGTCCCTTCGCGGCAGGTGCATGGCGTAGCTCAGCGCGGAGACCAGCGCGGTGCGGGCCGCGGGTCGGCGCGGCAGGTGTGAGCGCAGCACGCCGTACGCGGCGCCGAGTGCCGCCGCGTACGTCAGGCTGGCACCGGCGGCGATGCTCCGCACACCGGCTCTCGCCCCGAGGCGATCCTTGAGCAGGCCGGCGACGAGCATGGCCAGTCCGCCGGCCACGCC
>JBOHSY010000437.1:0-2003 GCA_050733355.1 Gemmatimonadales bacterium
CGTTGGAGCCACTCACCTCTCACCTCTCACCTCTCACCTCTCACCTCTTACCATTCGGTGATGATTCCCCTGCATGGCCGGATCCTCGGCGTGGACTGGGGCGAGGTACGGATCGGCCTCGCGCTGAGCGACGAGACCCAGGCGCTCGCGTCCCCGCTCGAAACCCTGACCCGGCGCCGCGGCAAGCGGATACCCCTGCCGCGGCTCCTGGAGCTCGCCGCCGGCCACGCCGCCGTGGGCGCGGTGGTCGGGCTGCCGCTGACCCTCGAAGGCGAGGAAGGCGAGAGTGCCGCGCAGGCCCGCGACCTCGCGGACACCATCGCCCGCCGCACCGGCATCCCGGTGGAGCTCTGGGACGAGCGGATGAGCACGGCACGCGCGCTTCGCGCGGTGCGCGAGCAGGAGGGCAGCACGCGGGGCCGGAAGGAGGACGTGGACGCCCTGGCCGCCGCGGTGCTGCTCCAGCACTATCTCGACGCCCGCCGCAACCCGAGCGCCACCCTCAGCGATGAAGCCGCGAATCAACTCGAATGAGCGCGAACAACACTCTCGTGTCGTCTTCGCGCCCATTCGGGTCCCTTCGCGGCTCGCTGTTGGTTTCGGTCGTCGCGCTTGGCTGCGCACCACCCGCGGCCGGGCCGCCGGAACGGATTACCGTGCCGCCACAGGCCAGCTTCCGCGCCGTGACCGACACCCTGTTCGCGCGCGGGTTGATCCGGAACAAGCTCGTGTTTCGCCTCGTCGCGCGGGTGAAGGGACTCGATCGCTCGGTGCAGGCCGGCGTCTACGATCTTCCGCGCGGCGCGCCGATGACCGACCTGCTCGGGCGCCTGGCCAAGGGCCGGACCGCCAGCGCCCGCTTCACGGCGCCCGAGGGGCTCACGATTCCGGAGATCGCGGCGCAGGTCGCCCGGCAGCTGGCCGTGCCGGCGGAGTCGGTCGTCGCGGCGGCCCGCGACCCCGCCGAGCTGGCCGTGCTCGAGTTGCCCGGCACCTCGCTGGAAGGGTTCCTGTTTCCGGAGACCTACGTCCTGCCGCTCGGCGCGAGTGCCCGCGACGCGGTGCGGGCCATGGCGCGGAGCTTCAAGGCGGCGTGGCGGCCCGAGTGGAATGCCCGGCTCGACAGCCTCCGGCTGTCGCAGCTCCAGCTCGTGACGCTCGCTTCGATCGTGGAGGGCGAGGCGCGGGCCGACGAGGAGCGCGAGGTGATCGCCGGCGTGTACCACAACCGGCTCCGCATCGGCATGGCGCTCCAGGCTGACCCCACCGTGCAGTACGCGATCATGCTGGCCACCGGCCGCCGGAAGCCGCGGCTCTACACCAAGGACTACCGTTTCCCGTCGCCGTACAACACCTACCTGCATCCCGGACTGCCGCCCGGCCCGGTGAACTCCCCGGGCCGGCGGAGCATCGAGGCCTCGCTCTACCCCGCCAAGGTGCCGTATCTCTACTTCGTGGCGATGCCCGACGGCCGGCACCGCTTTGCGGCGACCTACGATGAGCACTTGCGCAACGTCGCGGCGTCGAGGCGAGCGTTCAGGGCCGGCCGGTGACGCGTTACGCGTTGTGCGTTACGCGTTATGCGTTATGCGTTACGCGTAACTCTTCGCCGCCCCCTCCACATCGTCCACCCCCAGAATCCCGCGCACCACCGCCACTCCGACACCCCCGGCCTGCCGCACCAGCGGCACGTCCTCCGGCCGGATGCCGCCCACCGCGACGCACGGCGTACCCGCCGCCAGTGCGACGATCCGCGCGAACCCTTCCGGCCCGAGCGCGGCGCCGGCGTCCGCTTTCGTCGCCGTCACCCGCCACGGGCCCACGCCCCAGTAGTCCGCGTCCGCCGCGGCCCGGGCTTCCTCCGGCGTGCCGGCCGACGCACCCACGATGAATCCGGGCGGCGCGATCCGGCGCACGAGCGGCACGGGCAGGTCGTCAGGCCCGAGGTGCACCCCTGCCGCGCCCGCGGCGATCGCGACATCGGGCCGATCGTTCACCAGCAC
>JBOHSY010000438.1:0-9654 GCA_050733355.1 Gemmatimonadales bacterium
GACAGGCCGCACTGTCGTGATAGAACGCAGAGATGCCGAGGATATACGTCGGCCTGGATGCCATGAAACCGCTCCCGTTTGCTGGCGGCGTGACGACCGCAAGATCAACGCCCTGACCGACCTATGGTAAGTCTAGGGCCGGCCTGGGCCGCGCACCACCACCACCGGAGGCGGATGCGCGACCTCGAATGCGCTGTTGCGGTGATGCGACACCGGTGAAGCCTCGGGGACCTCGGGATCGCGGCGCACGCGTCGTGGTGCCAGCCCGAGCACGACGCATGCCGTTGGCCGCCAGTTGCACCGTTCGTGCATGTCACCGCGGCAGTGTGTCCCCAGGATTCCGAACGGTGCCGTTGGAGGATCGAGAAGGGCAGGCTCGAGGCGGTTGCGACGGCTGTGGGGAGGGCCCGCCGAGCCAATCACATTTCACAATCAAGTCCGCCAGGCTGCGGGCGGCGAGGCGGTAGGCTTCTTCGTTTGGGTTCGAGGAGTAGGGGGCCGCCCACCAGTGCCGGCCATCGAGACGTTGGCCGATGAAGACGGGCTGTAGATCCAGCACGGTCATGCCGGCGTCAGCGCCGACCTCGGCGAGGCGGCGGTAGACGGGTTGAAACGGGTCGCTGTCGGAAGACCAGGTCCCGGGAATGAGGTCGGGGAAGAGCATGAGCACGACCGGAGTTCCGCGGATCCGGGCCGAGTCGCCCATGTGCCGGACCGCGCTCAGTGTCTGCCGATATCCTTCGGCTCCGTCTTTAAAGAAAGGCAGATATTCCCGATATCCCAGGCCGTCGTACACGTGGATGTGGTACCGATACTCGGCAAAGTACAGCAAGGCGCTCGAAGCCAGCCAGCCGCGCCGAAACGGGTCTGGAAGAATGGTGAGACGCAACCGAGAGAGGGGGGCGTTGCCGAAGTCGGGGCGGGAGGTTCGGGCTTCGTTGGGCTCGAACTCGACCACCACCAGGTCGGGCTCGAACTGCCACGCCAGTCGGTGGAACAGCTCCGCAATGTTGGCGACCGTATACCCGGCGCGTCCCATGTTGATGACTTCGATGCTCCGCCCCGGGTAGCGCCGGCGCAGCTCCCGCTCCAGCAGCGCCGGCCAGGTGCCGTCGGTTCGCGCGATGTGCTCCGCCGAGGTGTACCCGGCCCCGAGCGCCACGATGCGCCACACGCCCGGCGCGCGAGCGACCCTCTCGTAGGGGGATCGAAATCCGAACAGGTTGTGCGACCACAACCGATCACTCTCCGCGCTGAAAAACCGGCGCGCTGCTTCCGGTCCACCGTAGCGCTCTTCGGCGGCGGACGTTCGGAGCAGTCCCTCGGCGGCTAAAGCTCCGGAGCACGCGAGCAGGACCACGAGAGTTGCGGCCACGAGGACAGCCGCAATGGATCGTGCGGGCAGAAGCAGCGCCGCGAGCACGTAGCTCGCGATGCCCCAGACGGCGAGAAACACTCCACCGAACGGACCGAGGACGGCCACAGCTGCGAGAAAGAGCCCGGCCCAGCAAACGATCATCGCACCGGTGATCCGGGCGTCTGCGAACAGCTGCCGGGTTCGCGCGGAGACCCGTGATGCCAGGGGCGACAGCAGTACCCCGGCTACAAGAAGCCACGGCAGAGCGGTGACGACCCGCGCCCGGGTTCCCATCTCGAGGAAGTCCGGCACCAGGAAGCAGCCAAGGAGCACCCATGCCAACAACAATTCACGCCGGCGGATCTCAGTCATCGAACAAGCCGCGGAAGGTAGAGGTTGACAATCTCACATCCCTGGCGCCGATCACGAGAGCTGCGGCGCACCTCCGCCGCGGATCGCGCTGTTACCTTTGGCCGATGGCTTCCCGCGACGCGCGGCGAGGAGTTCGGCTCCATCCTCTCATCCTCCACGTCGCCGCCCCCGGGGCGGTCGGCGGTCTTGAGCGGGTTCTGCGGACGCTGACCGCCGGGCTGCGAAGCGCGAGCCACGACGCGCGGGTGGCGGCGGTGCTCGATCGCGGGGCGGGGGACACGCCGTTCCTCGCCGGCCTGCGCGACGACGGGGTGCCCGTCATCCCGATCGAGCTCCCGCCGCGCGCGTACCGGGAGGAGCGCCGGCGGCTCCGGGACCTGTTCCGTGCCCTCGCGCCCGACGTCGTGCATACCCACGGCTACCGCGCCGACATCCAGGCCGGCGCCGTGGCACGCGGGCTCGGGATTCCGTCGGTCACCACGGTTCACGGCTTCACCGGCGGCGGCTGGAAGAACCGGCTGTACGAGCGCCTGCAGCGCCGAGCGTTCCGCAGATTCCACGCCGTGGTCGCCGTGTCGCGTCCGCTCGGCGAGCGGCTGCGGGCCGACGGCGTGCCCGCCGCACGGGTGCACGTGGTGCCGAACGCCGCTCCCCCCGCGGGGGCCGCCCTCACCCGCAAGGCAGCCCGGCGGGCGCTCGGCCTGACGGACAACGCCTTCGTCGCGGGCTGGGTGGGGCGGCTCAGCCACGAGAAGGCGCCGGACCTGCTGGTGGAAGCGCTCGCACTTGCACCGGTGCACGTCGAGGCGGTGATCATCGGCGAAGGGCCGGCCGGGGCCGCCGCCCGGCAGCTCGCTGCGCAGCGCGGCGTGGGACCGCGGGTGCGATGGGCCGGCGCGGTGCCCGACGCGGGGAGCCTGTTCGCCGCGTTCGACTGCTTCGTGCTCAGTTCCAGGACGGAGGGCACCCCGATGGTCCTCTTCGAGGCGATGGCCGCCGCCACGCCGATTGTGGCTCGCGCGGTAGGCGGTGTGCCCGACGTGGTCTCGGACCGCGAGGCGCTCATGGTGGAATCACCGGAGCCCTCGGCCCTGGCCGCCGCCCTCGCCACCGTGGCCGCCGATCCGGGCGCCGCGCGGACGCGGGCCGAAGCCGCCCTCCGCCGGCTCGAGGAGCACCGGCCCGAGCCCTGGGTCGCCCGCTACGAAGCGCTGTACCGCCAGATCCTTGCTCGTTCCCGGAGCCGTCCATCCCTATGACGTCGACCACCATCGGGCTGGTCCTCCTCGCGATTCCGATCGTGCTCGTTGCGTACGCCTACCTGATCTACCCGCTGCTGCTCCGGGGCGTCGCGGCTCTGCGGCCGGCGCCGCGTCCCGCCACCGACCCGCTGGAGTGGCCGTCGGTCAGTATCAGCCTGCCGGCGTACAACGAGGATCGCTCCATTCGGGAGACCATCGAGACGATGCTCCGCATCGACTATCCGGCGGATCGACGCCAGATCCTGGTGATCTCCGACGCATCGACCGACCGCACCGACGACATCGTCCGCGAGTTTGCCGCGCGCGGCGTCGAGTTGCTCCGCCTGCCCGCACGCGCGGGCAAGACTGCGGCGGAAAACGCGGCGGCGCCGCATCTGCGCGGCGACATCGTGGTGAACACCGACGCGACGATCCGCATTCCCCCCGGATCGCTCAAACCGCTGATCCGGGTGTTCCAGGATCCGACCATCGGGGTGGCGTCCGGGCGTGACGTGAGCGTCGGGCGGCTGGACCAGGAAGCGAACCGGGGCGAGTCCGGGTACGTAGGCTACGAGATGTGGGTCCGGTCGCTGGAGACGCGAGTCGGGTCGATCGTGGGCGCGAGCGGCTGCTTCTACGCCATTCGCCGGCCGCTGGTGAACGCGCTCTTTCCCGAGGCGCTGAGCCGCGACTTCGCCTCACCGCTGCGAGCCCGGGAGTCGGGCTATCGCACCGTGTCGGTGGACGAGGCGGTATGCCTCGTGCCCCGCACGGTGTCGCTCCGCTCCGAGTTCCGCCGGAAGATCCGGACGATGGCGCGCGGTCTGGAGACGCTCTGGTACCAGCGCGCGCTCATGAACCCGTTCCGGTACGGTGTGTTCGCCTGGATGCTGATCAGCCACAAGCTGTGCCGCTGGCTCGTGCATCTAACCCTGCCGCTCGCGCTGGTGGGCCTGGCGTTGCTCGCGCCTGGCTGCAGGCTGGCGAGGGTGGCGCTCCTGCTCACCGCGGTCGTCCTGACCGCCGGCACGTTCGCGCTGAGTTCGCGCGAAGACAAGCGGCTGCCGCTGCCGCTTGGCATGGCGGGTTTCTTGGTGGCGGTGAACGTGGCCGCGCTCGCCGCGTGGGCGAAGGCGCTCCGGGGCGAGCGCAACCCGATCTGGGAGCCGACCCGCCGCCCGGGCGACGCGACAGCCCCGCAGTCGGGCTAGCCGTGTCTGACAGGCTCCGCGCCAGGCGCTCCCGCCGGGACCCTATCAGACACAGCCTAGTGCGTTAACGGGGCTCGTCCTCCACCTGCACCACCAGTCCCGCCCGCGCGCGACGCCGGCGTCCCTGCGGCGCATCGGTGATGCCGCTCGCCCGGAAGCCCGCGATCGCCATCGAGAGCAGCACGCCGGCCTCGAGCACCGCAACGATCATCGCCTTGAAGGCGGCGGAATCGTACGGGCCGCGGGCGGCCACGCCCACCGCCTGGCGGAGCTGCAGGTAGTCGAGCACGAACAGCGCGAACCCGCCGATCAGGAGCAGCGCCAGCACCCCGCACGCGGCGGCGGTCAGGGCGAGTGCGCGCCGCTGCTGACGGAATCCGTTCACCACCAGGATGATGGCCAGACCGAGGATCATCGTGACGAGTGCATTCGTCACCAGCCCATAGGCGCCGAAGCGCCAGCTCACTTCCCTCGGGCGCACCGGCAGAAACGCCGCCACGAGATCCGCCAGCGGGGACGCGATCAGCAGCAAGGCGACCGGGAGGAGGACAGCGACAACCGTTCGGCCGCGGGACGACGTCATAGTCACCACCTCGGGCTGGGGGGAACGGGTGCAGGGGCGCTCACCGCGCTCACGCGGGCAGGACCCGGAACACCTCCGGAACGAGTTGCGCGCTCACGCGCCGGGCGAGCGCGACCGCCTCGTCTTCGGTGCCGAATACCGGGACGACCACACGGACGAGCGCTTCCTCGCTGCGGCCGCGCAGCGCCGAGTCGCGCAGCAGCTGGAGCTTGACGCGGTATTCGTTCGACTCGACGCGGCCGCGGCCCTGGTACCAGTAGTACACCACGGCCTTCTGTCCCTTGTTGACCAGCATGTACCGGTTGACCGGCACCGGCCCCCGCGCGCCGTCCACGCGATCTTCCGTGGCCGCGACTACTTCCCAACCGGCCCCGGGCAGGCAGTTCTTCGGCGAGTGGATCGTCTTCCCCTGCACCTGCCGGTCGTAGTACCCCACGTACACCGAGAAGGCGAGCACGCCGTCCCGGCTGAACGAGCGGAAGACGTACGAGGACATGCCGGCCACCCGCTGCTCGGCGTCGCTGATCGCGCGATCGCGGCCGGCATGGCCCGCGATCTCGGTCGGCAGGGTCGACAGCGGCGCCGCGAGCGGCATGCTGGCCTGCTGCGTGTTTCCCGCGCCGAGAAGGAGACAGCCGATGCCGAGGATAGCGGCCGGGACGTAACGTTGCCACTCACGCATGGGCCCGCCTCCGGTACCAGCGCCGTTCCACGGCCGAGGCGAGCCAGGCCGTGCCACCCAGGATGACGAATGCGACCACGAACAGCAGCCACCCCTCGGTCAGGTGCATGAAACCCTCGCCCAGCTTCGGATCGACGAAATACACCAGGAACCCGGTCATGAACACCCGCACCGCGTTCACCGCGATCGCGACCGGGATCGCGAGCCCGATGAGCAGCAGCCGCGACGGCACGCTGCGGAGCCAGAGCCCCCCGATCAGCACGCCGAGGCTGAGCAGCGCGGTCAGCGACCGGAGCCCGCTGCAGGCTTCGGTCACGAAGAGGCGCCGGCCTGGAAGATCGATCACGTTGCCGGCGAGCTGCACCGGCACGTGGCGCCACTCGAGAAGGGTGGCGCCCATGCTCGAGGCCTTGAACTGCAAGGGCAGCGCGAGCGCGTTCGTCACCAGCGCGGGAATCGGCACCGACAGCGCCAGCAACGCCGCGGGAAGCCACCAGCGCCGGAGCTGGCCCAGCCCCCACGCGAACACCGTCAGGCCGGCCAGAGCCACCACGATCGAGAATCGCATGGTGAAGAGCTCGGCCGCGAGCCCGCCGAGGTAGCGGAGCGCGACGGCGGCGAGCAGTATCACGGCGCCCAGGACCGGGCTCGGCGTGCGATCGGAGGCCAGCCCGCGACGCCAGGCGAGCCAGACCGCGAGCGGCGCGAGCAGCAGGCCGTGCCCGGCTTCCGGATCGTTCCACCAGTCGCGGCCGAGCAGCGCCGCGGGGCGCGCGAACAGGACAGCCGCGGCCACCGCCGCGAGAGCCGCGGGCGCGATGTCGCGGGGGTTCCAGGATGAGAGGCGCGACTCAGACTGCGGCAGCGTCGTCACCGACGCTTACCAGCCCCCCCGGCGGAGCAGGACGACGGGAATCGTCTTGAGCATGATCTTGAGGTCCTCGACCAGGCTCTGGCCCTGGATGTACTCGAGGTCGTACTCGACCTTGCGGCGCACGTCGTCGAGGCACTCGTCGTACTGCTGATTGATCTGCGCGAGGCCCGTGATACCGGGCTTGGTGCGCTGACGGAGCGCGTACTCCGAGATGCTCTGTCGCAGCTCGGCGAAGATGGCGGGCCGCTCCGGACGCGGGCCGACGATGTTCATTTCGCCCTTGAGCACGTTGATGAGCTGCGGCAGCTCGTCGAGGCGGTACTGGCGCAGGAACCGGCCCACGGGAGTGGTCCGGGGATCGTCCTGGGTGGCCCACACGGGGCCGGTTTGGCGCTCCGCATCGACGGACATCGTGCGGAACTTGTAAATGGTGAACGGCGCCCCGCCCATGTCGAGCGCGCGGCGCTGGTTGTCGCCGTACCCGCGGTCCCGCCGGCGGTCGAGCCCGACCCGGGTCTGGGTGTAGAGCACCGGGCCGCGCGAGGTAAGCCGGACCAGCAGCGCCACCACCAGCATGACCGGCGAGATGACGATGAGGGCGAGGGCCGCCAACACGACGTTCACCGCGTACCGCAGCAGCTCGGCCGGCGCGGGCCGCGCGCGGGCACGGGCCGGCTCGCGCTCGACGGCCGGGCGGGTGGTTGGTCCGCTGTTCCTCGCACCGTGCACCAGGGTGTCCGGATGGGTGCTGGTCATCAGAAGATGCGGGTTACCGCGATGATGCCGAACAGGGCGCCCGAGATCATGCCCATGGTCTTGAGCACCCCGGTTATGCCCGCCCCCTTGGTGCCCACGTCAATCTCGTCGCCGCTCTGAATGTTGAGCTGGTCCAGCGACTCCCCGGCCTCGACGGCGGCGGCGACCTGCTCCTCCGTGACGATGTCCACGCCGCCACGCCGGATGGTGGTGTTTGCGACGTCCGCGTTGCCCGTGGGGCCGCCGGCGGCCATGATCGCATCGGTGGCGAGCACGTCGGCCGGGAGGTTGTAGAACCCGGGGCGCCCCACCGCGCCGGACATCGAGACGCGCACCAGCGCTGCCGCCTGCAGGTCGACGTTGCGGATGAACCGGCTCAGCTGCTTCGCGAGATGCGGCTCGAGCTCGGACCGGAGCACGCCGGCCACCGGCAGCGCCGGCAAGCTGGGCAGCTCCACCGTGCGCTCCGGCGTCACGGTGAACGTATCGGTGAGGGCCTGCTCGCCCACCACGCGAAGCGCGATGCGATCACCGGGCTGGAGGTCGCCCTTGTCCAGCCGCTCCTTCACCTGGCGCGCGAGCTCGTCGGTGACGGGACCCGACGTCCCGGCGAGGATCTCCTGGAGCTCGGCCCGGGTCGCCATGGCGCGCGCCGGACGCGCCAGGGTATCGACGCGGGCGACGGAGTCCGGGCGTTCCTGCGCGGCGACCGCCGACGCCTCGATGGCGCAGAGAGCGAGCAGCACGGCGGCGGCCTGGGCCGCCGTCGCGAGACGGCGCTGAGCTGCGCGAACGGCGTGAGGCATGTAGGGCTGTGCTCCGATCGAGACTATTCGCTTACCCGGCCGTGCAGGTTCGCCGCGGCCGCGACCCACCCATCGTATGCCCGGACGCAGTCCTGTCCCGTGACGAGACTCACCGAGTCGACGGTTTACGAGCGAAGCTCATGCCATCAGCGGGGGTTGCCTTCGGCGTCGAAGGACGAGACCGCATCCGTCAGCAGGGGTTCCTGGGACTCGCCGAGGCCGAACGTAGCCAGGCGCCGGCTGAACCGCCGCAGACCGGCAGAGAAGCCCTCTTCGTCCCGCCGGCCGCCGCCGGAGCCAATGCCCTTGCCCTTCTGCCGCTCGCGCTCCGAATCGGATCCTGGCATGAACGCCGCCCTCGTGCTGCCGTTGACCAGCCATCTCGTGACGGGCCTGCGGTACTTCAAGGTTGACGCCGGGTAGCTGACCTTCTGACCTCGCCGGGTCCGGGGCGGGGGCCGACGAGATAACTGAATACCCGAGAAGCAGTTAGATACATGGCGGCGACCGGTTGGGTGGTCCACCGCCACCCCGCCGGGTCGTTGCGATGGGACAACGGTCGATGAGCCTGCGCCACACTGATCCGAGTTTTTGCCAGGGCGTGGCACAGAAGCGGTAAAAATGTTGCACGCCTGCTGCGACGAAACCGAACGCTCGCCGCGACCGATGAGCGGAAGCTCAAATCCCGTAAGTGCTTGACAACTGTACTGGACGGCGCACAAGTTCTGCGGTACCCGACAAAATTCCAGAGACCAGCGAGGCGAAGCCACTCCGGCGGACGCCCTCTCACCCGCTCACGCCACCCCCATGGCCGATCGCGACCCAGCCGCGCAACCTGTGGTGCTGATTGCCAACGATCAGGAATGGTCAGCGCGTTCGATCGAGAGCATCCTGTCCCCCAACGGGTTCAGGGTTGTCCGCGCCTATACCGGACAACAGGCTCTGGAACGGGCGTTCGAGACCAATCCGCACGTGATCATCCTCGATGCCCAGATGCCGGACATGCACGGCTTCGAGGTGTGTCGCGCGTTGCGCGCCGATCCCCGGATCGACGTCACCACCCCGATCGTGGTGACCACCGCGGGTCCCTCGGGACGCGCGCAGCGCATCGAAGCGTACGATGCCGGGGCCTGGGAGTTCCTCGGCCAGCCACTCGACGGCGAAGCGTTGCTGCTCAAGCTCCGCACCTTCGTCGCCGCCCGCCTCGAGGTCGAGCGGCTCCGTGACGAGAGCCTGCTCGACGTCGATACCGGTCTCTACAATCGTCGCGGCCTGGCGCGCCGTGCGCGCGAGCTCGGCAGCGATGCGGCGCGGCGGCATGAGCCGCTCGCGTGCATCGTTCTCGGGGCCGACGAGGCGGCGCTCGGGCCGGCGCTGCCCGACGACGCGCGGGCGCGGCTCACGGAGTGGGTGAGCGACGTGCTGCGCCGCACCAGCCGCGCGTCGGATGCCGTCGGCCGTCTCGGGTCGCTGGAGTATGGCGTCGTGGCGTCGGGGACGGGCAGCACCGGCGCGCTCCGGCTCGCCGATCGGATCGGCGCCGCGCTGGAGGCGGTCCCGCCCCCGGGCGCCGTACATCCGATCCGGCTGCAGGCGGGCTACTGCGCGGTGCCGGACTTCGCCCAGTCGCCGGTGGATCCGCTGGAGCTGCTGCTCCGTGCCACCACCGCCTTGCACGATCTCCAGAAAGACGGGCCGGAAGAGCGGGTCCGTGCCTTCGAGCCCACCGCGAACTTCTCGAACTGAGCCCCGGAAGAGCAGAGGCGCAGAGG
>JBOHSY010000439.1:0-8755 GCA_050733355.1 Gemmatimonadales bacterium
GGAAATCGACCTTGATCTGCATCGGGTAGCCGAGCCACCCGAAGATGTCGATGTTGTCCCAGCCTTCCTTGTTGTCGCCGCGGGGCGGATAGTAGTTGATCCGCACCTTGTGGTAGAGCTTGCCGTACAGTTCCGGGTAGAGCTGCGGCTGGAGGATGTGCTCGAGCACGCCGAGCTTCGACTCCTCCTTGGTCTTGAAGCTCTCCGGGTCGTCGAGCACCTCGCCGTCCCGGTTGCCCAGAATGTTGGTCGAGTACCAGCCCGACACGCCGAGCATGCGCGCCTTGAACATCGGCGAGAGCACGGTCTTCAGCATCGTCTGGCCGGTCTTGAAATCCTTGCCGCCGATCGCGACGCCCTTCTGCTTGGCGAGCTGCTCCATCGCGGGGAAGTCACAGGTGAGGTTCGGCGCGCCGTTGGCGAAGGGCACGCCCTCCATGAGCGCGGCCCAGGCGTACAGCATCGATGGCGCGACCGTCGGGTCGTTCGCCTCCATCGCCTTCTCGAACGCCGCCAGCGTCCGGTGCGCCGGCCCCGGGCTGATGAAGACCTCGGTGGATGCGCACCACACCATGACGAGCCGGTCGCACCGGTTCGCCGCCTTGAACTCGCGGATATCGGTTCGGAGCTGCTCGGCCAGGTCGCGCTTGCTCTTGCCGCGCTTGACGTGCGTGCCCTCGAGCCGCTTCACGTACTGCTGGTCGAACGCCGCCGGCATGGGGCGCACGGCGCTCAGCGCATCCTTGATCGGCTCCAGGTGCTCGTGGCGGTCCAGCACGCCAGCCCGGACGCAGGCAGTGTAGCAATCGTCGGGGATGGGATCCCAGGCGCCGAACACGAGGCCGTCGAGCGGGGCCAGCGGGACGAAATCCCGGATGAGCGGAGAGCGGCCTTCGGTGCGCTTGCCCAGCCGGATGGTGCCCATCTGGGTGAGCGACCCGATCGGCAGCGCCTTGCCCCGGCGCACGTTCTCTATGCCGGCCACGAAGGTCGACGCGACGGCGCCGAGCCCGACGCACAGCACACCGAGCCTGCCCTGCGCCGGCGTGATGGGCCGGGCTGTCTGCTCCACCACGTTCAGGATCCTTTCGCGATTGGGTCGAGCGCCGGCCGCCGGCCCTCGACCCGCCGCACCGGCTCCACCGGCGCGACGTCCGCGTGCCGGTGCACATACAGGAACCGCTGCACGACCGTGATGATGGAGGCGAGCGCCAGCAGCGCGACGATGGCCTCGAGCACCAGCGCGCGCGGCCCGGCGCCCACCACCAGCGACGCCACGCCGAGCGCCACGATCCGCTCCGCGCGCTGGGCGATGCCGACCTTGCAGTCCATCCCCAGCCCCTCGGCGCGGGCGCGGGCGTAGGACACCAGCAGGGAGCTGAGGATGGCGACCATGCACGCGATGGTCGCCGGCACCCGGTAGGCCACATCGGGCGCGGTCAGCAGGAACGCCCCGATCCCGATGAAGGTCGCCCCGTCGCCGATCCGGTCGAGCGTGGAGTCGTAGAACGCGCCGAACCGGGTGACCATCGCGCCGCCGCGGGCCACCTGCCCGTCGAGCGTGTCCAGGAGCCCGCTCAGCAGGAGTAGCAGCCCGCCCACCCGCACATGTCCGAAGGCATAGGCAACGGCGGAGATCAGGACCAGCCCGGTCCCGACAGTGGTGATGGTGTTTGGCCGGACTCCACTTCGGATCAGCCAGTCCACCACCGGACGGACGGCCGCGTAAAACGGCCGTTCGAGCGCGTCCAGGGGCTTCAGGGTCGTCTCGCTCCTCGGCTGGGCACCTAGAACGGGGGAAACGCCCCCCAAACGCCGGGAAACGATAACCGGCAACACGGCTTAGGGCAATCAGGATGGGGCTATCCGCTATCCGCTATCCGCTATCCGCTACTCGCCGTACAGCAGAACCGCGGCACGGCGCTTCAGGAAGCCGGGGAGCTGGGTGTCCCATGCGCCCGTGATCGCACCCGGCTGACGGCCCAGGGTGATCGCCTCCCGGAGCCCGGGACCGCCCGCCAGCCGGTCGAAATGCCGCGGGATCCAGCCGAGGCGATCGAGGTGGACCGCCCGCAACGCGCTCAGCAGATAGACGGCCGCGTGAGTCGGGTCGTACTCAGCGCGATCGGTCACGGTGAGCCGGATACCCGCGACGAGGGTGTCGGCGAACCGGCCGTCCCCCGGCGACCGGGGGGTGAACGTGACCGCCCGGAACCGCACCCCGGGAAGCTTCGCGGCGGTCAACCGGGCGAGCACCGCGGCGGTATCGAGCCACGGGGCGCCGATCTGCTCGAACGGGGCGCCGGACCCGCGGCCGACCGACAGCGCCGTGCCCTCGAACAGACAGAGCCCCGGATAATGAAAGAGGGCCTCCAGGGAGCGGAGATTCGGGCTCGGCGGCACGAAGGGCAGGCCGGTGGCGTCGAAGGCATCGTGCCGCCGCCAGCCGGCGAGTGGCACGACGCCGGGCGCGGGCAGGCCCAGCTCGATCGCCGCGAGCCGCGCCAGCTCCGCAATCGTGAGCCCGTGCCGCATCGGCACCGCGATCCGGCCCACGATCGACGCGTACGCCGGATCGAGCACATTGCCCTGCACCGCCCCGCCGATTGGATTCGGCCGGTCCAGCACGATCACCCGGATCCCGCGCTGCCCCGCCGCGCGCATCACCTCTACGGTCGTGGCGAGATAGGTGTAGTAGCGGGCGCCTGCGTCCTGGAGATCCACCAGGATGAGGTCCACGCCTTGCAGCATCTCCGGCGTGGGCGCCGTGGTGCGGCCGTAGAGGCTGTAGATTGGAAGACCCGTTGCAGAATCCACGGTCGACGCCACCGCCGCACCCGGCGCCGCCGCTCCCCGGAACCCGTGCTCGGGGCTGAACAGCGCCACCAGATTCACGCCGGCCTCGCTGAGGCGCGTCACGTCGCTCGTCCCGCGCGCGTCCACGCCGGCCCGGTTGGTCACCAGCCCGACACGCCGCCCGCGCAGCAGATGCGCGCTGTCGGCGAGGAGTACGTCGATGCCGGGACGCACCCGGGCCGGCCCGGACTCCGGCCCGTTCCGTCCGGCGGGCGCCGCGCACGCGGCCATCATGAGGAGCATCGCCTGATTCGCTCGTCCGCTCACCTGCGTCTTGTCCTCGCGCTCGGGGTGACCGCCTGCACCCCCGCCTCGGGCGTGGTGACGGGGGCGGCGCCGGGCCGGACCGATCTCGACCGTCTGCTGGATTCGCTGCCGCTGCGCGCCAAGGCGGCGCAGCTCGTCATACCGTGGCTGGCCGGCACCTATGCAGCGTACGACGCGGGTGCGCTGACCGAGGCCGAGCGCTGGGTGGACTCGCTCGGCGTCGGTGGCCTCATCGTGTCGGTGGGTTCGCCGCTGGACATCGCCGCCAAGCTCAATCACCTCCAGTCGCGATCCCGGCTGCCGCTGCTGGTTGCGTCGGACCTCGAGGCGGGCACCGCGATCCGCCTCGTCGGAGGCGTGGCCTTCCCTACGAATATGGGCGTGGCCGCGGGCGGCCGGGAATCGGACGCGTACGCGATGGGTCGGGTGACGGCGCGCGAGGCCCGCGCGGTCGGGATCCACCTCGCCTTCGCGCCCGTGGCCGACGTGAACAACAACCCGGCCAATCCCATCATCAATGTCCGGTCCTTCGGCGAGGACCCGCGGGCGGTGGCGCGCTTCGTCAGCGCGGCCGTCAGGGGCATGGAGGAGCACGGCCTGCTCGCGACGGCGAAGCACTTTCCCGGCCACGGCGACACCGAGACCGACTCGCACCTCTCGCTTCCGGCGCTGCCGGCCGACTGGCGCCGGCTCGACTCGCTGGAACTGGTTCCGTTCCGCGCGGCGGTCGGCGCCGGCGCCAGCGCGATCATGTCGGCCCATATCGCGTTCCCGGCGCTCGCGAGCGGTACGCCGCGGCCGGGCACGGTGATGCCCGAAGTGCTCACCGGCCTGCTGCGCGACTCGCTCGGTTTCCAGGGTCTCGTGGTGACCGACGCGCTGGACATGGGTGCGCTGGTCAGCGCCTACGGCGCCGGCGAGGCGGCGGTGCTCGCGCTCATCGCCGGCGCGGATCTGCTGCTCCAGCCGGCGGGCACGGCCAACGCCGTGCGCGCCATCGTCCGTGCCGTGGAGACCGGCCGACTCAGTGAGGAGCGGCTCGACCGTTCGGTACGCCGCATGCTGGCACTCAAGCAGCGGCTCGGCCTGTTCGAGCGGCGCACCGTGCCGCTCGACAGCGTGAGCGCGAACGTCGGCAGCGCGGCACACTGGCAGGTTGCACGCGACGTCGCCGCGCGCTCCGTCGTCCTGCTCAAGGACAGCGGGGGCACGCTCGACGCGCTCCGCCGCGCGCCGAGGAAGGTGGCGCTCGTAACGTATGCCGAGGAGCTGAATCCGACCGCCGGTGTCACGCTGGCCGCCGAGCTCCGGGCCGCGGGGCATTCGGTGACGCCGTTCCGCCTCTGGCCCGCCAGCGGGCCCGCCAGCTTCGACTCGGTGCGCGCGCTGGTCCGGGGGGAGGTGGTGCCGGTGTTCGCGATCGCGGTGCGACCCACGCCGTGGCGCGGCACCGTGGGGATGCCGGAGGCTCTCGCGGGTCTCGTCCGGGAGACCGCACGCGGGCGGCCGACGGCCCTCGTCTCGCTGGGGTCGCCTTATCTCGTCACCCAGGCGCCCGAGGCGGCGGCGTATCTGATCGCCTGGTCCGCCACCCCTGCGGCGGAGTGGGCCGCCGCCCGGGCGCTCAGCGGCGCGGCGATCGGCGGGCGGCTGCCCATCCGCGTGCCGCCCGTTTATCCGCTTGGCGCCGGGCTCGACCGGGCCGCGATTCAGCCGCGTCCTCTTTCACGCGGGTGCGCCCGATGACCCTGAATGCGGCCGACTGGCTCATCATCCTGGTGTACTTCGCCACCTCCGCGGCGATCGGCATCGCGTACACAGGACGCGGCAGCCGGTCGCTGGCGGACTACTTCGCTTCGGGGCGGTCGCTCCCCTGGTGGCTGGCGGGCACGTCCATGGTGGCGACCACGTTCGCCGCGGACACGCCGCTTGCGGTCGCCGGGCTGGTCGCCAAGCACGGCGTGGCCGGCAACTGGCTGTGGTGGAACGGGGCGGTCTCGGGCATCCTCACCGTCTTCTTCTTCGCCCGGCTCTGGCGGAGGGCCGGCGTCCTCACCGACGTGGAGTTCGCCGAGCTCCGCTACGGCGGCCGGCCGGCGGCGGTGTTGCGGGGATTCCGCGCGCTCTACCTCGCGCTTCCGGTGAACCTGATCATCATGGGCTGGGTGACCCGCGCCATGGTGACGATCCTCGGCATCACGCTCGACCTCAACCCCTGGGTGGCGGCGGTCGGCCTCTTCGTCCTGACGGCCGCCTACAGCACGCTCTCCGGGTTATGGGGCGTGATCGTCACCGATGCGTTCCAGTTCGTTGTCGCGATGATCGGCTCTATCGTGCTGGCGGTGCTCGCCGTCGAGGCCGTCGGGGGCCTGGACGCCCTGCTCGCGGGCGCCACCGCGCACTTCGGGTCGGCCGAGGCGGCGTTCGGCGTCATCCCGAGTGGCGGCGAGGCGTGGCTGCCGGCCTCGACGCTCATCGTCTTCCTGGCGGTGCAATGGTGGGCGGCGTGGTACCCAGGTGCTGAGCCCGGCGGCGGCGGCTACGTGGCGCAGCGCATCCTCTCGGCGAAGGACGAGCGCCACGGCCTGCTTGCGACGCTCTGGTTCAACATCGCGCACTACGCGTTGCGTCCGTGGCCCTGGATTCTGGTTGGCTTCGTGAGCGTGATCCAGTATCCGGGCCTCGCGAATCCTGAAGAGGGCTACGTGCGGGTGATGGTGGACGTCCTTCCCTCGCCGCTCAAGGGCCTGCTCCTGGCGGCGTTCGCGGCGGCGTACATGAGCACCATCAGCACCCACCTCAACTGGGGCGCCTCGTACCTGGTGAACGACGTATACCTGCGGTTCATCCGGCCGGACGCCCCCACCCGCTCGCAGCTCATCGCGTCGCGGGTCGCCACCGGCCTGCTCATGGTACTCTCGCTCGGCGTGATGGCGGTGCTCACCAGCGTCGAACAGGGTTGGAAGATCCTCATCGGGCTCGGCGCCGGCACCGGGCTGGTGTTCATCCTGAGGTGGTACTGGTGGCGGATCAACGCGTGGTCCGAGATCAGCGCGATGGCCGCGTCGCTCGTCGCCGCCATCGGATTGCACTTCGCCGGCGTCAACGGCGGCGACACGGCGAGCAGCGACTACGCCATCGCCATGCTGATCACCGTCGGCATCACCACCGTGGTCTGGATAGCGGTGACGCTGTTGACCCCGCCGGAATCGCGCGAGACGCTGGAGCGGTTCTACCGGCGGGTCCGGCCGGGCGGGCGCGGGTGGCGGCCGGTGGCGCGGAAGCTCGGCTTCGGGAACGATCCCACCCCTGGGGGTGCTCTGTCGTGGGTCAACTGGGTAGCCGGGGTGGTCGCGGTCTATGCGGCGGTCTTCGGAGTGGGCGCGCTGCTGACCGGCACGGCGGCCCGCGGGGCGGCATACCTGGGGGTGGCGGCGGCGGCTTTCGCGTTGATCCAGCGCAACTTGCGACGCGATCCACAGCTCGCCGCGCACGTTGACAGCGCTCCCGCCGGGGCCTAGGTTTCCCAAGGTTCTTCTTGAGGAGTATCAGCCAATGAGCGGCGTCGAGCAGCAGGCACCCGCTACGGGGTTTGAAGTGGTCATCACCCCCACTGCGGCCGAGGAAGTGCGGAAATTCATGTCGGCCGAGCAGGTGCCGGAGGAAAGCGGCGGGCTCCGCGTGAGCGTGCTCCCCGGCGGATGCTCGGGCTTCAAGTACAGCCTGAACATCGAGGAGCGAGCGCTCGACGACGACATGGTCATGCAGGCCGGTGGCGTGCGCGTCTTCGTGGATGGCTTCAGCGCCCAGTACCTGCACGGCGTCACCATCGACTACGTGTCGTCGATGCAGGGCTCCGGATTCACGTTCTCCAACCCGAACGCCACGGGCGGATGCGGGTGCGGCAGCAGCTTCACGGCGTGAGCCGGACAGTGAGCAGTGAGCAGTGAGCAGTAGGAATGGGGCTCCGACGAGGGGCCCCTTTCGCTTGCGGAAGCACGCATCCCGCTCCCTGCTCACTGCTCACTGCTCGCTGTGAGTCCCCTCGACCTCGCTGTCATCGGTGCCTACTTCGTCCTGACGCTCGGCGTCGGCTTGTGGAGCACCCGCCACCAGAAGACCGCCGCCGACTACTTTCTTGGCGCGCGGAATCTGCCGGCCTGGGCGGTGCTTCTTTCGATCGTCGCCACCGAGACGTCCGCCCTCACGGTCATTTCCATCCCGGGCATCGGCGCGCGCGGGGACCTCACGTTTCTCCAGCTGGCACTCGGCTATGTGGTGGGGCGCGCGGCCGTGGCCGTGTGGCTCCTTCCCGGCTACTTCGCCGGGCACCAGGAGACCGCCTACGCCCGGTTCCAGTCGCGCTTCGGCCCCGGCACCCGGCGCGTGCTCTCGGTCGTGTTCCTCGTCACCCGCTTTCTCGGAGACGGCGTGCGCATCTTTGCCGGCGCGATCCCCCTGGCGCTGGTGACCGGATGGAGCGTGCCCGCCTCGATCCTCGCGATGGGACTGGTCACCCTGGTCTACACCTGGTTCGGCGGACTCAAGGCGGTGGTATGGGCCGACGTGGTCCAACTGGCGGTCTACCTCGCCGGGGGCGTGGCCGCGCTGCTCATCGCGTGGGAGCTGACCGGTGGCCCGGGGGTGGCGCTGAGCGCCGCCGCCGCCGCGGGCAAGCTCCGGCTCATCGACGCCACGCCGAGCCTGACGCTGCCGTACACGCTGCTGGGCGGGCTGATCGGCGGCGGGATGCTGTCGGCGGCTTCGCACGGGACCGACCACCTCATCGTGCAGCGGCTGCTGGCCACCCGCTCCCTCGGTGCGGCTCGGCTCGCGCTGGTCGGCTCCGGGGTGGTGGTGTGCTTCCAGTTCCTGCTCTTCCTGCTGGTCGGGTCGGCCATCTGGGCGGCCGGCCTCGCCCCTCGTGACCTGCCGGCCGACGAGATCTTCTCGCGGTTCATCGTGGAGCACCTGTCGTCGGGCCTCGCCGGCCTGGTCATCGCGGGCATCCTCGCCGCGGCGATGAGCACGATCAGCTCCTCGATCAACGCGCTCGCCTCGTCCATGACGCATGATCTGTATGCGAGCTGGACCGGGCGCAGCGATCCAATCCACCTGTTCCGGGTCGGGCGCGTCTTCTCGCTGGTGTGGGGCATCGGCCTCGTCGCGGGCGCGCTGGCGTTCCACGTCACGGCCGCCGGCAGCACGACGCCCGTCGTCGTGCTCGCGCTGTCGATCGCCTCGGTCACGTACGGCGTCCTCCTCGGGGCCTATCTGCTCGCGAGCGCGGGGAGGGTGCGCGGGCCGGATGTGTTGGCCGCCACCTCCGCAACCATGCCCTGCATGCTCGTCGTACTGTTCGCGCGCGCGCTCGCCGAGTATCGTCCGCTGGCATGGCTCGAGCCGGTCGCGCGCCTGGCGTGGCCGTGGTACGTGCCGGTCGGCACCCTCCTGATGGTGGTCGTCGGCCTCACGTCGAGCCGGGTGCGGGGACACCGCGCGGAGAACAGCGCATGACCGGTGTCGTGGCCGGGGCGGACGTGGGCGGCACCAAGACGACCGTCGCCGTGGCGGGCGGAGGGCGGGTGCTCGCGCGGGCGAGCGGCGCGGGCGCCGCGCTCCGTCCCGGCCG
>JBOHSY010000440.1:0-34351 GCA_050733355.1 Gemmatimonadales bacterium
TCCGACCACCGCCGCCGCCCTGGCGAACTCGGCTGCCGTGGCCCACCGATTCCCCGGCTCGGCGGCGAGCCCCTTGTCCACCAGCGCGGCGAGCGCCGGCGTCGTCTCCGGCCGGATGGCCGCGAGCGAGGGTGCGGGTCGCGAGAGCCGGCGCTTCATCACCGCGTGCGGCGTCCGGCCGGTGAACGGCGGCTCGCCCGCCAGCATCTCGAACAGCACGCTCGCGAGCGAGTACACGTCCGCCCGGCCGTCGATGTTCGGCTCGCCCTCGATCTGCTCGGGCGCCATGTACGTCGGCGTGCCGATAGGGATCCCGGCGGCGGTAAGCGACTCGCCAGTGGTGAACGCCTTGGCGATGCCGAAATCGGCGACCAGCGGGTGGTCGTCGGACAGCAGGATGTTCTCCGGCTTCACGTCCCGGTGGACGATGCCCTGCCGGTGCGCATAATCGAGCGCGAGCGCCACCTCACACGTGATCCGGAGCGCCTCCTCCTGTGGGAGCGTCCCGTCGCGGAGCAGGCGCTCGCGGAGCGACTCGCCGGCCACGAACGGCATCGAGTACCAGAGCTGGCCGGCGGCCTCGCCCGAGTCGTGGATCGGCAGGATGTGTGGATGCTGGAGCCGCGCGGTCAGCTGAATCTCGCGGAGGAAGCGCTCCGGACCGAGGGTCACCGCGACTTCCGGGTGGAGCACCTTGAGCGCGACCGGGCGGTCGTGCTTCACGTCCCGGGCGAGATAAACCGTCGCCATGCCTCCGCGACCAAGCTCCCGCTCCAGCCGATAGCGGTCGGCAAGTGAGGTCTGAAGGCGCGTGAAGGACTGGGACAATCCGAGGCCGGTCAGCGAGTGCCAGTACGCTACACGGCCGGGTCACCCGCGGCCAGAGGGCGGGAGCAGGCCGTTGGTCAGGTAGCCATCGGCCAAGCGATGCAGCCGGTGAAACGCCGCTCCGGAAAGCCTGCGACAGCGGTCACCGAGGTAGGCGATGGTATCGTCCAGCACTCCAGCGGCACACGACTCCCCCTTCTTGTCCAGCAACCTCTTGCACGTCATGATGGTACCGGCCGGCTCCAGCGGGGATCTCCCCCGCCGGATCGCGGTCGGCGGCCGCGCGGTTGAACCCTGCCGCGCCCACGTGGGTCCATCATTCATGAACCAAACAGAGGGCCTTCCGCGTATGTTACCGGCGCCGCGAACAGCGCCTGTCCTCGTCACCCCTTCGGATCGGATATGTCGATACCTCTGCGCACGTTGACGCTTCTGCTCCTGGCCGCGCCGGCCGCCGCCCAGTCCCGTTACGCCGAACGGCTTGTCCCGCCCGCCCCGATCGGATTCGCGACCGCGGTGGAGCTGGAGGGGGGCGAGCTTTTTGTCGGCCGGACCGGGGCGGTCCAGGGCTTTCCGCTCAACCCGACGCATCCCGGCGCCATCCATGTGTTCCAGCGCGCGGGCGACGGGTGGCGGGAGGCGGCGACGATCACGTCGGACGACCTCACGCTGGGCGATCGGTTCGGCAGCGCGCTCGCCGTGAGCGGCAACGTGATGGCCGTGGGGGCGCCGAAGCACGGTGACAACGGCGCCGTCTACGTGTTCGAGCGACGGGGGTCGAGCTGGACCCGCACCGCCCGGCTCGACCCGCCTGCCGGCGGCGAGGGCGACGAGTTCGGGCTTGCGGTCGGTCTCGACGGGCCGCTGCTCGTGGTGAGCGCGCCGAGCGCCGATTCCTCGCGCGGCGTGGCATACGCGTACCGGCGCGACCGGAGCGGCAACTGGTCCGAACCCGTGGTCATCGGCCGGGGCAGCGCGCCGCACGACCGGTTCGGCCGGGCGATCGCGCTGGCGGGTCATCGCGTGCTGGTGGGCATGCCGGGCCCGGTGACCGGGGCCCCGCCCGCCGGGCAGGCGGGTCCCGATCCGCTGGTGCCCAAGCCCGGCTCGGCGATCGTCTATCGCGGCGAGGGAGGCCGGTGGACCGAGGAGACCCGGCTCACCGCCGGCGCGGACAGCGTCACCGGCTTCGGGTTCGCGGCGCACCTCACCTCGACCGAGGCGCTGGTCGGCATGCCCGGTGGGACGGGCGCGGTGTACCGGTTCCGCTCGGCCGGCGGCACGTGGCAACCGGTGGGCAAGCTGGTGCCGGCCACCCCCGAGCCCAACACCCTCTTCGGCCTCACGCTCGCGCGCACCGACGGGACGGTATTCGTGGGCGCGCAGCAGGCCAACCAGAACGTGGGTCAGGTGCACGTTTTCCGCGCCGATGGAGACGGGTGGCGCGAAACGCAGGTGCTGACCACGAAGAAGAACGGGCTGCTGGCGCAGTTCGGCGGGTCGATCGCCGCGGGCGGCGACGTCGCCGTGATCGGCAGCCCGCTCAACGACTTCTTCGAGGGCACGGCGATCGTCTTCGCGCGGGATTCTGCCACCGGCGAGTGGAAGGAGCGCGGCACCATCACCGACAAGCCGGTGTCGCTGCCCGCCCTCACCGGGCGGGAGCGGAAGTGCGAGAGCGGCAAGAGCGAGATCTTCTCCTGCGAGCAGGTCGATCTGCTCGCCTTCCTGCCGAACGCGGCCATCGGCGGGAAGCGCGGCATCATGCTCAACGACATCTGGGGCTGGACCGATCCGCAGACCAACCGGGAATACGCACTGGTCGGCCGCATGGACGGCACGGCGTTCGTGGACGTCACCGACGCCTCGAACCCGGTATATCTCGGCGAGCTCCCGATGCACCAGGGTGCGAATGCCAACCTCTGGCGCGACATCAAGGTCTACGAGAGCCACGCGTTCATCGTGGCCGACGGCGCGGGTCCGCACGGGATGCAGGTGTTCGACCTCACCCAGCTCCGCGACGTGAAGAACGCGCCGGTCAGGTTCAGCGAGACGGCGCACTACGACCGGATCTGGAGCGCGCACAATATCGCGATCAACGAGGAGACCGGCTTCGCGTATCCGATCGGGAACAGCGCGGGCGGCGAGACCTGCGGCGGCGCGCTCCACATGATCGACATCCGGGACCCGAGGAAGCCGACGTTCGCCGGCTGCTACGCCGACGTCAGCACGGGACTCCAGCGCACCGGGTATACGCACGACACGCAGTGCGTGACGTACAAGGGGCCGGACACGCGCTACCGCGGCCGGGAGATCTGCTTCAATGCGTCGGAGACCGCGGTGGGCGTGGCCGACGTGACCGACAAGAAGGCGCCGAAGCCGATCTCAGTGGCGGCGTACCCGAACACGGCGTACACCCACCAGGGCTGGCTGACGGAGGACCAGAAATATTTCTACGTGAACGACGAGGGTGACGAGCTGGGCGGGCTGGTTCCGCGTACGCGCACGCTGGTCTGGGACATGGCGAACCTGGAGGAGCCGGTGCTGGTGAAGGAGTTCCTCGGCGCCACCTCGGCGAGCGACCACAACCTGTACGTGCGCGGCAAGTACATGTTCCAGTCGAACTACGTCAGCGGACTCCGGGTGATCGACATCTCGGACCCGTCCAATCCGCGCGAGACCGGGTCGTTCGACACCGTCCCGTTCGGCGAGAACGTGCCCGGGTTCGCGGGCTCGTGGAGCAACTACCCGTACTTCAAGAGCGGCACGATCGTCGTGACCAGCATGCGGGAGGGTCTGTTTATCGTGAAGCACCGTCCCGAGGAGCCGCTGACACCGTGAGCGCCACGCTTGCTTCGCTACTCCTGGCCGCCGCTCTGCCCGCTGGCGCGGAAGAGCCGATGGGGTCCATCTGCTCCTCTGCTCTTCCGCTCCTCTGCTCTTCGCCCTCGGCCACGGGCTTCGCCTCTGCCATCGCGCTCCACGGCGACGAGCTGTTCGTCGCCCGCTCCGGCGGCAACGAGCCGCGCCCGGCCGCCGACGGCGCCCGCATCTTCGTCTATGGTCGGAGCGGCGACCGGTGGGTGAGCCGGGGCGAGATCGACCCCGGCGGTTCGGTGCTGGTCTACGAGCGGCGCCGCGGCGCATGGGCGCTCGCGGCGACCCTCGCCAGTCTCCAGCGCACCGGATATACCCACGATGCCCAGTGCGTCACGTACCAGGGCCCCGACGCGCGGTACCACGGCCGGGAGATCTGCTTCAACGCATCGGAGACCGCGGTCGGCATCGCGGATGTGACCGACAAGGCGGCGCCCAAGTCGATCGCCGTGGCCGCGTATCCGAACCCGTCGTACGCCCATCAGGGCTGGCTGACCGAGGACCAGAGATACGTCTTCCTGGATGACGAGGGTGACGAGCTCGCGGGAGCGGTGCCGCGCACCCGCACGCTCGTCTGGGATGTGTCCAGGCTCGACGAGCCGGTGCTGCTCACCGAGTGCCTGGGGACGACCGCCGCCACCGATCACAATCTGTAGATCCGCGGCAAGTACATGGTCCAGTCGAATTACGTCGCCGGCCTCCGGGTGGTGGACATCTCGGACCCGGCGAATCCACGGGAGACCGGCTACCTGGATACCGTACCCTACGGCGAGAACAGGCCCGGCTACGCGGGGAGCTGGAGCAACGATCCCTACTTCCGGAGCGGCACGATCGTGGTGACGAGCGGGCGCGAAGGGCTGTTCGTCGTGCGCCACCGCCCGCAGGAGCTGACACCTTGAGCGCCTTCAGTCCCTGGTTGCTGCTTGCCGCCGTGGTGATCGTCGGTGCTGATGAGCGGATGAGCCGAAGAGCAGAAGAACTCATGGTGGGGCAGGCCATCTGCTCTTCTGCTCCTCGGCTCTTCTGCTCTTCCAAGCCGTCGCCCCCCCGGCTCTACGTGACGAATCAAGACGACGCCACCATCTCCGTCATCGACCTCGCCAGCAAGCGCGTCGTCGAGACCATCGATCTCCAGAAGCTCGGGTTTGGCGCCACGGCCAAACCGCACCACGCCCAGGTGGAGCCCGACGGCAAGCACTGGTACGCGACGCTCATCGGCGCGGGCAAGGTGCTCAAGTTCGACCAGGCCAACCGGATCGTGGGCAGCGTGGACCTCGAGGTGCCCGGCCTCATCGCGCTGCATCCCACCCGCGATCTCCTGGTCGTGGCGCGCTCGATGAGCGCGGTGAATCCGCCGCGGCGGATCGCGCTCGTCCGCCGGTCGGACATGACACTGCTCGACGAGATCGACGTCTTTTTCCCCCGGCCGCACGCGCTGGTCACCGCCGGCGACTACGCCTACGTCGCGAGCCTGGGCGTGAATCAGCTGGCCAGCGTGCATCTCGATGAGGGCACGGTGACGCTGGTGGACGTCGAGGGACCGCAGCATACGCTGACCCAGTTCGCGCTCTCGCCCGATGCGCAGTGGCTCACCGCCACCGGCTCGACGAGCAACCAGCTCCTGCTCTACAGCCTGAAGGATCCGGCGAAGCCGGCGCTCGCGCGGACGATCGCACTGGAGAAGGGGCCGTTCGAGGCCGGCTTCACTTGGGACGGACGCTGGGTCGTGGTCACCAACCTCGACGCCGACGCGGTGAGCTTCGTTTCCACGTCGTCGTGGAAGCCGGAGTACGTCGTGCGCGACAGCGCGTTCCGCCAGCCCCATGGCGTGGGGCTCGGGCCCGACGGCGCCCACGTCTACGTGAGCAACCGCTACCAGGCGGGCGGCGCGCACGATCACGAGGGCCACAAGGCCACTGGGGCCGGCAACGTCGTGGCGATCTGCATCCCCACCCGGAAAGTCACCGCGGTGATGCCCACCGGGCACTACTCGGCTGGAATCGGAATCGCGACGCCGGGCAAGCGGCCGGGCTCTCCGCGGCAGTGCCGCTGAGAGGGAGGGAGCGGCCGGGCGAGGGCGGACGATGGCGGGAAGTGCGTACGGCGGCCGCCGCGTTGCTCGCGGGCGTCTCCGCGTGCGGCCCCGGCTCCCGCCCTCTGCCGCCCTCTCCCGCCCCGCCGGGCGCGTCAGCGCCCGGCGTCTACCGCTCGGTGGTTCGTCCGTTCCCGGTTGTGGACACCGCCGGCCGCGCGCTCCAGCTCGCGTTTCTCGGCGGCTTCAACACGCCGCGCCCGCAGCTGGTCGACGCGGATGGCGACCGCGATCTCGACCTGGTCGTGCAGGAGCAGACCAACCGGCTGATCCTGCTGGCGAACGAGGGCGCGGGGCCCGACGGCATGCCGCGGTTCTCGCTTCGAAGCCGCGCGTGGGCGGGACTCGAGTCGGGTGAATGGTCCCGCTTCGTGGACGCGAACGCCGACGGCCGGCCGGACGTCTTCGGCGAGCGGCCGTTCAGCTATCTGCGCTATTGGGTAAACGAGGGCGGGAGGGGGCGGGAGGGGGCGGGAGCGGGAGAGGGAAGCACGACCTTCGCGCTGTGGCCGGACTCGGTCCGGGACGCGAGCGGCACCGCGATCTTCTCCGACCGCCAGAACATTCCCCAGTTCGTGGACATCGACTGCGACCATCGGCTCGATCTCTTCATCGGCCGCATCACCGGCATCATCCTCCGCTACGAGGCGGACAGCGCGATCGCCCCGGGCAGCCCCGCGCCTCCGGTCTTCCGGCTGGTCACCGACCGGTTCGAGGATCTCGAGATCGTGACGGGACAGGGGAGCATGCACGGCGCGAACACGATGGCGTTCAGCGACGTAGACGACGACGGCGACCTCGACCTGGTGTGGGGCGATTTCTTCGAGGCCGGGCTGCTGCTCTTCGCCAACGAGGGAAGCTGCGCCGAGCCGCGGCTCCGGCGCGACCCGGTCCGCTTCCCCGTCGGAGACCCCCTGGTCACCACCGGCTACAACGCGCCGGCGTTCGGCGATCTCTCCGGCGACGGGCGCCGGGACCTCGTGGTGGGTGTGCTGGGCGGCAGCTACGACCCGAATCGGAGCACCATCCGGAATCTCTGGTACTACACGCGCGACGCCGGCGGCGGCTGGCGGCGGCGCACCGGAGAGCTGCTCCCACAGATCGACGTGGGGAGCGAGAGCGTGCCGACCCTCGTCGATCTGGACGCCGACGGCGACCTCGACCTGCTGCTCGGCAACAAGATCGAACCGGAGGAGCGCGGCACCGGCCGACTCTACTGGTACGAGAACGTCGGCAACCGCACTCAGCCGTCGTTCCGGGCGCGGGGCGGGCTCGCGTTGCGCGGACAGTACCACTATGCGGCGGCTGCCGGGGATCTCGACGGCGACGGGCGGGCGGATCTGGTGGTCGGGTCGTTCGGATCGCGGCTGGCTTTCTGGAGAAACATGGGCGGGAGCGGGCGGGAGCGGGCGGGAGAGGGCGCGAGTCCGGTGCTCCAGCCGGCGGACTCCGCTGTCGCGACCATCACCCGGGGCAGCCACACGACCCCGACCCTCGGCGACCTCGACGGCGACGGCGACCTCGACCTCGTGGTCGGCCGTGCGTCCGGGTATCTCACGCACTTCCGGAACGACGGCACGCGAACGGCGCCAACATTCGTGCTCACCGCCGACGAATGGGCAGGCCTTCGCCCGGGCCGGCGGAGCGCGCCGCATCTGTACGATCTCGATGGCGACGGCGACCTGGATCTGCTGGTGGGCACCGATGACAAGGGCGTGACGCTCTACCGCAACGAGGGCACGCGCTCGGCGCCGCGGTTCGTGCCGGACTCGGCGGTCCGCCTCGACGTGCCGCCGATCAGCGCGCCCGCGGCCGGGGATCTGGACGGCGACGGGGCCGCCGAGCTCGTCGTCGGCAATGCCGGCGGCGGGGCGCTGTATTTCACGAAGAGCGACTACTCCGTCGGGTTGGCGGCCTCGGTCACCGCGGCGAGCTGCTGGAAGCGCGGATTGGTCCGGAGCGGCGTCCAGAACGGGTCCACCCGGAGCTGCGCGGCCGTGAGGAGGTGATAGCTCGTGTCCGACATCGTGACCACGAGCGAATCGATCGCGGCTTCCGGCTGCCTGGCCAGCAGGAGATCGATGGCGGCGTCCCACGCCGCATCGTTGCGGAGCCAGGTCGTGTCGCCCTGGGCGCGGCGGAGCGCCTGATAGCGCAGGTGCTCGCGTGCCGCGTCCGCCTGGCGGCCGAGTCCCGCATACACGCCCGCCAGCCGGCGGTGGAAGTACGCGTCGTCCGGCCGGGCCCGCACGAACCGCTCCGACACCACGCGCGCGGAGTCCCAGTAGACCCGCTGCCTGGCGGCGTCCTGGCGCATGTACGCGCGCCACGCACGGGCCGAGTAGTAGTTGGCCGAGTCGCGCGACGAAAAGCCTGAGAGGTCGAGCTGGTCGAGGATGTGTTCGTAGTCGGGGGCGAGCGGCCCCGTCCAATCGAAGCACGCCACGCACATCTTCTTGACGAACTCGACCTTGCCGATCCGCGCTTCCGCCTGCTGCATGGTGGTCCGGGCGGCGTCCACGTCGCCCCCCCAGTTGATCAGCGTCTGCGCCTTGTGGAAGTACGCGAAGTACTGGTCGGGTGCGAGCTCAATGGCGCGGTCGTACGCCGCGATCGCCTGCGGGAAGCGCGCGAGCAGGCGGTACATCCCGGCGGCGTTGAGGGCCCGCTCCGCCGAGCGCGGGTCGAGCGCCGCGGCGCGCTCCATGTTCACCAGCGCGGAGTCGCGGCGCCCGCGCCAGAACTGGTTCCACGCGACCGAGGCGAGCAGCTCGGGATTCTTCGCGTCGTGCCGCAGGGCGGCGGAGTACTCGACCATGGCGCGGTGCTGGTCGTTCTCCGTGCCCCACAGGTAGTCGCCCATGGCCGCGTGGGCCTCGCCCATCGCGGATCCGAGCGCGAGGGCCCGCTGAGCGGCGTGTCGGGCGGCCGCCCGGTGGGTGGTATCGGTCCGGTCGCGCTCGTACAGATAGAGGTGCGTCTGCGCGAGCCGAGCCCACGCGAGCGCGAACGAGGAGTCGTGCCGGATCGCCTCCTCGTACATCTGCCGCGCGATGGCCATGGACTGCGGTTCCACGTTGAGCCGGCCGCGCTGCTCGTAGCTCCGGCCGCGGAGGTATGCATCGTAGGCCGGCACGCTCCGCGTGGGCCGGGCCTCGAGCTGCGCCCGCGTGCTGTCGCCCATGGCCACGTCCAGTGCGTCGGTCACGCGCGCGGCGACGTCGGCCTGCACCTGGAACACGTCGGTGATCGAGGCGACGAACGGCTGCTGCCAGCGGGACCGCGGCGTCTTGCCGGGCGTGACCTCCACCAGCTCCGGGCTCACCTCGACCCGGCTGGTGCCGTCCTTGGCCTTGGCCCAGCGCACGGTGCCGGTGAGCAGGTAGTCCACGCCGAGCTCCCGGCCGATCACCTGCATCGGCTTGGCGGTCTTCGTGTACTGCACCGTGCTGCTCCGCGCGGTCACCTCGAGGCCCGGGACCGCGGCGAGCTTGCCGCGCACCGCGTCGCTCACGCCTTCGGCGAAGTAGGCGTCGTCCGCCTCCCCCACGTTCTCGAACGGCAGCACGGCCACACGCCTCACGCTGCCGGCGGAATCGTCCTGACGCGATTGGCGCCACGCGAACAGCGCGCCAACGCCGATCAGAAAGCCCACGGCGAGGCCAAGAACGGCAGGCCGGCGGGCGGGCGGGCGGGCGGGCGGCGGCTTCCGAACCTGCTGCGTCGGTACGACCGCCTCGAGCTGCTCGCCGGTCCGCCTTGCCGCCTGGACGCCGTCCAGCGCCTGGGCCACCTGCGCCGCGGTGGCGAAGCGGTCCGCCGGCGAACGCGCGAGCGCCTTGAACACCGCCTGCTCCACCCCCGCGGGCACGGTATCGCGCACCTCGTGCAGCGGGCGCGGCGTATCGGTGAACCGCCGCATCAGCACGACCTGCGCCGTCGGACCCGTGAACGGCGGCTCGCCGGCGATGATCTCGTACAGCACGCAGCCGAGGCTGTAGATGTCGGAGCGGCCGTCCACATTCCGCTCGCCCGCCGCCTGTTCCGGGCTCATGTACGTCGGC
Source organism: Gemmatimonadales bacterium (assembly GCA_050733355.1). Lineage (GTDB taxonomy): Bacteria > Gemmatimonadota > Gemmatimonadetes > Gemmatimonadales > GWC2-71-9 > DASQPE01. Next base: position 9,862 of record JBOHSY010000440.1, read on the forward strand.
GTGCCGACGCTCATGCCGGTTTCGGTGAGCTGCGCGTCGTCGCCGCCGAGGGCTCGGGCGATGCCGAAGTCGGCCACGAGGGTGGTGCCGTCGGCGGTGAGCAGGATGTTCTCCGGCTTCACGTCCCGATGCACGACGCCGTGTGTATGGGCGTAATCGAGCGCACGCGCGGCCTCGATCCCGATCCGCACCGCGTCGTCGAGCGGGAGCTGCCGCTCGCGGCTCAGCCGGCTGCGGAGCGACTCGCCCTCGACGAACGGCATCGTGAACCAGAGATGGCCGCCCGCTTCGCCGGAATCGAGCACGGTCAGAATGTGCGGATGCTGCAGCCGCGCGGCGAGGCGGATCTCGCGCTGGAACCGCTCAGGCCCGAGCGCCACGGCCAGTTCCGGATGGAGCACCTTGAGGGCGACCGATCGGTCGTGCTTGGCGTCGTGGGCGAGGAAGACGGTGGCCATGCCCCCGCGCCCGATCTCGCGCTGGAGTGCGTAGCGATCGGCCAGCCCCGCCTCGAGGTGCGCCCGGAGGTCTGCCATGTCGATCCGTAGGATGTCGGTTGAGGAGCAGCCATAGGATACCCGTGACTTGGCCGCTTAGGTAGGGCCCTGGCCGCGACCTGCCACGATCCACGCAGGTCGCCACCCACCCCGCCGCGTGCCCCACCCAGTCGCGCCCCCGCCGCCCCCGCCCCCCACCGCCATCTTCCGATCCCGCAGCGCGTTGCGCGCGGCGGAGGCGATGAGCCGCGCTCCCGTATGGAGCGCCGGACGCCGGGCACATGCGTTGCAGCTAACGCGCGGGTCCATCCTGTCCCACCATCATCGAGAAAAAGCCATGGCGTTCCTCAGAGGTCTCCGCCGCGACGAATCGGTCACCGCTGTCTCCGCTCCGAATGGAAAGCCCAGCCAGGCAGCGCGGGAAGCGGCCGCGCTCGACGCCCTGATCGCGCGGGCGGACCGGGCGGCGGAGCATCTCCGCTCGCTCGATTCGCTGGCCGAGAAGGCCGAGTCGCTCGGTGAGATGCACGAGCGGTTCGCCGCGGTTGAGCGGCAGCTCACCGCGGTCGAAGCACTGGCCGAGCGGTTCAACGCCGTCGAGGCTCAGCTCGAGCGGGTCACCCGGACGGCCGAGGACGTGGGACGGCTGGAGGAGCGGCTCGGCGAGCTGGGCGGTAAGCTCGACTCGGCGCTCGCGCTGCGCGAGCTGCTGGACCGGGTCGACCCGGAAACGCTCCGCGCGCAGCTCGGCGAGGTGGCGGAGCAGGTGGGACGCATGCGGGGTCAGGCGGACGACGCCCTGAGCGCGCACCGGCACGCGACCGGCCGCCTGGAGAGCTTTGCGGAGGATCACCTGGCCGCGGCGAACAAGCTCGAAGAAGTGGCCCGGCGCACCGAGGCGGTGGAGCGCTCGATCGAGCCGCTCACCCAGGCCATCGACGCCATCCCGACCGTCCAGCACCAGCTCGCCGTGCTCAAGGCGCTGGCCGACCAGCTCGCCCAGAAGAGCGCGACGCTCGAGCAGCAGCGCGAGGCGGTGGATCGGGCGGCCACCCAGATCTCCCAGCTTACCCGGCTCGACCGCGAGCTCGATGCGTGGCTCCGGCGGCAGGAGGAGCAGATCCGCCGCTTCGGCGCGATCGAGGCCAAGCTGGCGGAGGTGCATGCGACGCACGTCAAGGTGACCGCCCGGCACGAGGAGTTGTCGGCGGCGCAGCAGCACGTCGACGAGGGTCATCGCGCCGCGCGTCAGGCGTTGACCGATCTCCGCGAGCAGATGCGGAAGAGCAGCGAGGGCTTCGAGCTCGAGCACCGCGGTCTTCACGCGGTGAGCGAGCGCGTGGCCGACCTCCGCGCCGCCGTGAAAGAGTGCGAGGCTCGCTTCGCCGTCCTGGATGCCGCGAGCCAGGGCGCCGCGGCGGTGCAGGCGCAGACTCAGGCCCTCGGCGAGCAGACGGCGGGGCTCGGGCAGGAGCTGGTCCGCCTCTCCGAGGAAGCCCGGCGTGTCGCCGCGACGCGGCAGGAGGCGGAGCGGCTCGAGACCATCGCCGGCGAGACCGCGCATCGGATGCAGCGCATCGACGAGCTCACGCCCCGCCTGGATGAGGTCGTGCAGCAGCTCGGCGGGCTTCAGGGAACCAGCGAGTTGATGGCCGACGGCCTGGAACAGATGCGGCTCGCGTACGAGCAGATGAGCCGGCTCCGCGAGACGCAGGCGGAGACGCAGGCGTGGCTGGCCAACGCCGACGTGTGGACCCGCAAGCTGCAGGCACAGGTGAAGGACCTCGGCGGAATGGAGCCCGCGGTGGAGCGGATCCGCGGCGAGGTGGAGCAGGTGCAGGCCGCGATGTCCGAGATCGAATCCCGGAGCGCCGTGGTGGACGAGGTGCAGCGCCGGCTCACCGATCTGGCCAGCTCGAGCGGCGAGCTCAAGGAGCGCACCGAGGGGCTCCGCGTCCGCATGGACGGCGCCGAGGGCCGCTTCGTGCAGCTCGCGAAGCAGGCGGACGAGGCCCAGCGCGTCTCCGACCTGATCGGCGGCGTGGTCGCCGCGGTCGGGGACGCGGAGCAGCGGATCGGGGTGGTGGACGACGGCGTCCGCGGGCTCGAGGCCCGGAGCCAGCAGCTCGAGGAACTGGAGGAGCGGATCCGGATCCTCGGGGTCGAGATCGAGCAGCGTCAGGGCGCGCTCGACAAGGCCACCGAACACCTCACCAAGGCCTCTGCGCTGCGGCAGGAGGCGGCCGACGCCGCCGAGCGGCTGCAGCAGATCGCGCGCACCATCGGCACCCAGCTTGGCGGCGCGGAGGAGCGGTCAGGGATGCTGGTGGAGGCCGCCGGGCAGCTCGAGGGACGCTCGACCGCGCTCAAGGCGGTGGACAAGCAGCTCGCCCGGTTCGAGGGGCTGCTCGCCAAGTGGGAGTCGGCCCAGGGCGAGGCCGCGCGGGCGCTGGATCAGACCCTCGCGCGTCAGGGCGCGGTGGACGCGCTCGAGGCCCAGGTGAAGCACGTCTTCGGGCTCGCGGAGCGGTCGGTCGCCGACGTGCAGGCGATCTCGGGCGCGCGCCACGAGATCGACGAGACCCGCACGCTGCTCGACGCGACCCAGGCGCAGTTCAAGGCTACCGAGGACACGCTCCGCGGCTTCGACGCGCGGCAGCGGCAGCTCGAGCGGGCGGAGCAGCGTCTCGCGCGGGCGGAGGCGCTCGCCATCGCCGTGCGCTCCACGGTCGAGTCGCTCCAGGCGCAGCGGACCCTCGTCGATCACGTCATCGAGCGGGCCGGGGCGCTGTCGTTCCAGATCAAGCAGGCGGAGGCGCTGGTCGAGACCCTCAAGCGGGAGCGCACCCTGGCCTGCGACGTGAAGGCGGCGGTGGCGGCCGTGCGGGAGGAAGACGAGGGAGAGTGAGCGGTGAGCAGTGAGGAGTGAGCAGTGAGCAGGGGGTCCGGCGAACACCTGAGCCCCCTGCTCACTGCTCACTGAGAATCCACAGATCCCCCCCGCGCGGCTCCGCGCGGTCGAACAGCACCCAATGGCCGTCCGGCGACCAGACCGGGTAGTCGATCCGCACGTCGGGATTGGCGAACTCGAACACCTGGTACGCGGGGCGGCCGTCCAGTGGATGGGCGCGGAGGGTCCGATGCCCGCGCACGTCCAGGGCCAGCGACTCCGAGGGCGAGAGCGACATGTGGCCGCCGCTCTCCACCGGCGGCAGCTCGCTGAGCGTGGCACCCGCGACCCCTACCCGGAAGATCCGCACCTGCGACCAGTCGTCCGCCCGGAAGACGATGCCCGAGCCGTCCCGGGTCCACCGCAGGAAGTGTCCCCAGGCGCCCACGGTCGTGAGCTGTCGCCGGTCCGACCCGTCGGCGCGCATCAGCCACACCTCGAAGCGCCCGCTCCGATCCGACATGAACGCGACGCGGCTCCCATCCGGTGAGTAGAACGGATTGATCTCCATTGCCGGATCGCTGGTGAGCCGGACGAGCTTCCCGTCGGCGAGCTCCGCGGTCCAGATGTCGTTGTTCCCCTCGCGCGCGGAGAAGAACACGAGGCGCGCCCCGTCGGGCGACCACTGCGGCTGGTAGTCGCCGCCGACGCCGGTCGTGAGCTGGCGGTCGGTGCCGGCCGCCAGCGTGCGGACCCAGATGTTCATCTCGCCCAGGCGGTCGGAGTTGAAGGCGATCGCCGATCCGTCCGGCGACCAGGCTCCCCGGCTCTCGACTCGCGTGCCCGCCGCGACCGGCTCGGGGTCGCCGGTCGGAGCGCCGGTCTCGGGGCTCACCGGCAGCCGCCAAAGGTCGGAGTTGATTCCACGAACCGCGAACGCCACCTGCCCGCGGGGCCCGATCGCCGGCTGGATGTCGTCGCCCGCGCCGGTCGTGAGCTGCTGCGGCGGCCCCGCGGGCCTGCCCGGTTCCGAGAGCGGCAGGCGCCAGAGGTTCATCCCACCCCCGCGAGCCGACGTGAAGTACACCGACCGGCCGTCGGGGGACCACGTGGGGTCGGTGTCCAGCACCGCGTCGGCCGTGAGGCGGGCGGCCGCCTGTGAGCCGACGTCGACCAGGGCGATATCCGACTGCGTCTTCTCCACCCGGCGGTAGAGGAGCCGCGTCCCGTCGGGCGACCACTTCGGCTGCGTGTGGACCACGGCGTCGCTCGAGTCCGAGGTGACCTGGCGCGGATTCCGCCCGCGGACGTCCGCGACCCAGACGCGGCGCGGCCCCGCCCAGGGCGCGTCGAATGCGAGCGAGGCGCCGTCGGGAGAGAACGCGGGGGAGAACGCATCGTCCACCAACGGCGTGGCGTTCCCGCCCTCCAAGTCCATCGCCCAGATATCGCCGTTCTCGTAGTACCACCCGTAGATGTCGGATGGTGAGAGCTTGCCGCGCTCGCTCCGGGCCCGCACGAAGGCGAGTCGCCGGCCGTCGGCCGACCACGCCGGCTGGATGTGGTCGCGCGGCCCCCGGGTGAGCTGGCGATCTTCACCGGACGCCATCGTGCGCACGATGAGCTGGAGATAGCCGTCCATCTCGGCGGAGAAGGCGAGCCGCGTGCCGTCCGACGACCACGCGGGCCACTCCTCGATCCCTTCGCGTGACGTGAGCTGCGCCATGCGGCGGTTGAAGCCGGACGCGACCGCCGCGCTCGCCGTGTCCGGTCCCCGGCGGAGCTCGCGCGCGCCATAGCCCAGCGCCACGGCGGCAGCCAGCGCGCCGGCGATGATGAGCGTCGCCTTCCGGCTGCTCCCCCCCGCTCCCGGCTGCTCCCGCCCGCTTTCCAGCGCCGCCACGAACGCCATCGGGGACACGAAGCGTTCCGCCGGGCGCTTCGCGAGCGTCCGGGCGATCGCGGCGGCGATGGTCGGAGGCACGGCGGGATTCGCAGCGGTGACGTCGGGCGCCGGCTCGGCCAGGTGCCGCATGGCCACGGCCTGGGGCGACGGGCCCGAGAAGGGCGGTGTGCCCGCGAGCATCTCGTAGAGCACGCAACCGAGCGCGTACACGTCGGAGCGGCCATCGAGGTCGCGGGCGCCGGCGACCTGCTCGGGACTCATGTACGACGGCGTGCCGACGACGAGGCCGGCCTCCGTGAGCGTCGTGACGGCCACCGCGTCGATCGGGGTGAGCGCGCGCGCGATGCCGAAGTCCGCGACCAGCGTACTGCCGTCGCGCGTGAGCAGGATGTTCTCGGGCTTGACGTCGCGGTGCACGACATCGTGGTCATGCGCGTGCTGGAGGGCGTGCGCCGATTCACGGGTGATCCGGAGCGCTTCGTCGAGCGAGAGCCGCCCCTCGCGCCGCAGTCTCGCCCGGAGCGTCTCGCCCTCGACGAAGGGCATGGTAAACCAGAGCCGCCCGGCGGTCTCGCCGGAGTCGAGCACGGTCAGGATGTGCGGATGCTGGAGGCGGGCCGCGAACCGGATCTCCCGCGAGAAGCGTTCGGGGCCGAGGGAGTTCGCCAGCGTGGGGTGGAGCAGCTTGAGCGCGACTGGGCGGTCGTGCTTGAGATCGCGTGCGAGCCAGACCACGGCGGTGCCGCCCCGTCCGAGCTCACGCTCGAGCAAGTAGCGCCCGCTCAGCCCCTCCTGGAGCTCCGCATTCTCGCTCACGAGTGCACCGTTGGCCGGGGATCGAGATCCGGAGCAAGGATAGGACGGATGGCCGGGCGCGGCCAGAGCCGGCGGCTCTTGCGGAGTCGGAACGCGGACCGTACATCAAAGGTCCGCCACTTTCTTTCGTGGAGCACGCCATATCATGCGCACTCGCACCTCTCGCCGGCGGGGGCGGAAGCCGCCCCGCACGATCCCGGTTAGTCCCGGCGCCCCGCCGTCCCGCCCATCGTATCCTCGGGGCAATCCGCTCACCGACTGGGTGGAGCTGACCGACGCGGCCGGCACCTGCTGGCTGGCGTACGTGGAGCCGGCCCCCCCGGACGCACCGCTCCGCCGAAGCGCGGCGGTGCTGCCCGGCCGACGGCTTCGCTTCGACTCACTCGGCACGTCCCTCGTCGTGGCTCCGATTCCGGCCGGCGCGCCCTACCTCGCCGAGGAGCGTCTGCAGCGGTTGCTGTCGGAGGCGGGGCCGGTGCCCGTACCGAGTCGCGCGGCCGAGCCGGGCCCGGTCGCGGGCCGCGTGCTCCGGTCCGTCGACTGGGCGGCGTCCGCTGCGGCCGCGGTCGGCCGCGCGCGGGACGCCTTCGCCCGCCCATGGCAGGCCACCACCGACCTGCGCCGGTTGTGTGCACGCGGGCTGGTCCACCTGGTCGCCCCGGCGGCGCTGCTCGTGATCGTGGTCTGGGAGGCGCTGCTCGTCCGCCCCCGGGCGCGTATCTGACCCGTGCGCCGCGCCACGGCGCGGCCGGCCGGCTCGCCACATCTTGAGGTGGTCTCCACCCGGAGAGCCTGATGGAAGGCGTAGCGCGCGCCTGTTACGTGGCTAAGGGCGTGGTCTACCTGCTGGTCGGGCTCCTCGCATTGCAGGCGGCGGCCGGGGCGGGAGGGTCGGCCACCGGTCCCGAGGGCGCCCTGCTCACGCTCCTCCACCAGCCGCTCGGGCGGGCGCTCCTCGGCGTTACCGCCGTCGGGCTCGCCGCCTACGCGGTCTGGCGGCTGTACTGCGCGGCTGCCGACCCGGAACGGCACGGGAACGAGACCAAGCGGCTCTTCGTGCGGATCGGCTACGCGGGCAGCGCCTTCGCCCCCGCGGGCCTCGGCTGGCAGGCGGCGCGGATCGCGTTCGGCCGGGGCTATATCGGGGGTGACCGCACCCAGGGCTGGACCGCCCGTCTGCTGGACGCGCCGGTGGGCCCCTGGCTCGCTGGCGCGGTGGCGCTGGGCGTCGCCGGGTACGGGATCGCCCAGTTCCTGCGGGGTCTCGGCAGAAAGGGGGAAGAGCGGATGCGGCTCGGCGAGCTCCCGCCCGACGAGCGGCGGCTGGTGGTGCGCGTGGGCCGCGTGGGGCACGTAGCCCGCGGCATCGTGTTCGGGATCGTCGGCGCGCTGCTCTTGCGGGCTGCGCTCGCGCACGACGCCAGCAAGGCCGGCGGGCTCGGGGAGGCGTTGCAGATCCTGGAGCGTCAGCCCTACGCGCCGGTGCTGCTCGGCACCGTGGCGCTCGGGCTCGCGGCGTACGGCGTCTACCAGCTGGTGAAGGCTCGCTACCGCGTGATCGCCGCGGGCTGATCCGCCTAGCCCGGCGGGATCGCGTACGCGAAGACGGCCCAGTAATGGCATGCGCTGCCGGCCAGGACGAACCCGTGCCACACCGCATGGCCGTAACGCGCCCGCTCCCACAGGAAAACGCCGACCCCCGCGGTGTAGAGCAGCCCGCCCGCTACCAGCCAGGCGAGCCCGGCGCCCGGCAGCCGCTCGGCGAGGGGCCGCAGCACCAGCACGGCGAGCCAGCCCATCGCGAGGTAACTGAGCGTCGACACCGCGGGAAAGCGCGCGCCGAGCAGCAGCTTGTAGAGTACGCCCGCGCCCGCCATTCCCCAGACCACGCACAAGAGCGTCCATCCCGCATCATGCCGCAGCGGGCCGAGCACGAACGGCGTGTAGGTGCCCGCGATCAGGAGATAGATCGCCGCGTGGTCCACCATGCGGAGCCGGCGCTTCGCGGCCGGGCGGCAGACGGCGTGGTAGCACGTGGATGCAGCGTAGAGCAGAATGAGCGTGAGGCCGAACACGACGCACCCCGCGAGGAGCCACCCGTCGGCGCGGCTCTCGGCGGCGAGCACGAGGGGCGGCACGGCAGCGATGCAACCGATCAGCCCGCATCCGTGCGTGAGCGCGCTGGCGATCTCCTCGCCGCGGCTGAGCGCCCGCTCCCGCATCGTCATCGCCGCTGGTCTATGGTGCATTGCCTCGGCGCCCTGTCCGGGCGCCAACGGAGGAACCGGGTGCCGTGGCGGAACCGGCTCGGGCCGGCGCCTTGCCGGTGAGCCGGGCTCGCGGATCAGGAAGGTAGCGGCCGAGCGGCTTGCCTGCCTTCGACTGAACCCGGACGTCATCGCCGTCGCGGAACGCTGCGGTAGGTTCGTCGGTCCCCGCCGTGCCGATGGTCACGCGCGAGCGCAGCGGGGCCTCCGGGCGTGCCCGGGGTCACTGCGGACACCGGCCAGGAAGCCGGATCTTGGGTCCACATGCCATCGCTCCACCCAGGACTGTTCAGGGTCGGCCTGCTCGCGACGGCGCTGGCGCCGCTCGTCGCCGGCTGCGGCGGGGACAAATTTGTCCCGCCGGTGCCGCGGGCCACCACGGCCTGGGTAGATACGCTTCCCCCGGTCCCGACCTCGTATCTCGACGTGCCCGTCCGGTACGATCTGGCGCCGGCGCTCGCCTGGCTCGAAGGCGCGGTGCCGCCCGTGATCGGCAACATCGATCGGCGCCGCCGGGCATTGGGGAGCTCGCGGCTCAAGTACGCCTACCTGGTTCGGCGGAGCCCGTTCCGCGTGAACATCGCAGGCCGGACGGCCACGCTGGCGGCGGAGTTCGACTACCAGGCGCGCGCCTGGTACAATCCCCCGCTACTGCCGGAGATCGGGGCGTCCTGCGGCACCGACGAGGACAAGCCGCGCCCGCGTGCCCGGCTCGTGGTGGAGACCAACGTCGAGCTGACCGACCGGTGGACTCTTCGCCCGCGCACGAGGGCGCTCGCGCAGCCGCTCACCCGCACCGAGCGCGACCAGTGCGAGGTTACCGCGTTCAAGGTGGACGTCACGGCCAAGGTGCTGGGCGCCGCGCGCGACGCGCTCCAGAAGGAGCTGGCCGAATTCGACCGCCGGCTCGCGGCGTTCGATCTCCCCGGCGAGGCCGGACGCGTCTGGAAGGTATTGAGCACGCCGCTCACGCTCAGTGACAGTCTCTGGCTCGTGATCAACCCCGCGACGGTCCGTATCGGCCTGCTGGACGTTCGCGGCGACACGCTCGTGACGACGGTGGGGCTCTCGGCCAACCCTCGCGTGATCGGAGGCCCGCGGCCCGAGTACGTGGAGCGCCCCATGCCGCCGCCTCAGGACTCGACAACGCGGCCCCCGGTGCTGCACCTTCTCACCGAGGGGCGGATGCCGTACGACGTGGCGAGTGCGGTGCTGAGCCGCGAGCTCCGGGGCACGCGGATCCGGGTCGCCGGGCGCCGGATTACCGTGGACAGCCTGCACCTGCTGGGCGTGGGCGATGGTCGCGTCGCCGTGGGCCTCGCCGTGCGCGGGGCGGTAGAGGGCATTCTGTACGCGGTGGGGCACCCGGTGCTCGACACCGCGACCGCCGAGCTCTACATGCCGGACCTCATCTACGACGTGGGGACCCGCGACCTGATGGTGGGGACGCTCGCGTGGCTGGCCTCGGGAACGATCGAGGAGTTCCTGCGGAGCCGGATCCGTATCAAGCTGGGCCCGGTGATCGAGGAAGGCCGGCAGCTGCTCGAGCGAGAGCTCAACCGAGAGCTGGTCGAGGGGGTGACCCTCCGGGCCACGGTCCGGTCCGGCCGGGTCTACGGCGTACGGGCCGCGCCGCATGCGCTCCTCGCCCGCGCCATCGTGTCGGGTCAGGGTGAGCTCGTCCTCGAGCTGCTGCCCGCGCCGGCCGCGGTCGCGGCCGGCCGTTGACAACCGGAGGTCCACGATGATCGTCCGGCATCGCGGCTCGGGCGCCGTGCTTCTCGAGCCTGCCGGGGAGACGCTCGCCGGCGCGGCGCTGGAAGCTGCGGTGCTGCCCTACGCCGACCTGCGCGGCGCCGACCTGAGCGGCGCGGACCTGCGGCGCGCGGACCTCTGCCTGGCCGACCTCCGTGGCGCGGTGCTCGATGACGCCCGGCTCGCCGGGGCGGACCTTACACTCTCGAACGTGGCGGGCGCGAGCTTCCGCGGCGCGGATCTCGCCGACGCGCGGATGCAGGCGGTGACGCTTGCGGAGAAGGGGGCCGCGTGCACCGACTTCCACGGCGCCGACCTGAGTCGGGTGAACCTCAAGAATTCGAACCTGAGCGAGTCGCGGTTCACCGAGGTGAAGGCGCGCCGGATCGACCTGACGCACGTGAACCTGCGGGGCGCCGATCTCACCGGGGCGGATCTCACCGAAGCGAACGTCAGCTACTCCAACCTGGGCGCCGCCCGGCTCGCGTACGCCATGCTCGTCAACGCCCTGCTGAATGGCGTCGATCTCCGCGCCGCGGATCTCCGGGGGGCCGAGCTCGCGTGCGCGACGCTGAGCGGCGTGCACCTTGGCGGGGCGGACTTGACCGGGGCGAGCTTCTCGAAGACGGTGATCGCACGCTGCCGCGACCTGCACCGGGCACACGGGCTGGCCGCAGTGCAGCATCTCGACACGTCGTCGGTGGACATGGAGACCCTGCGCTGGTGCCTCGACAGTCTGAGCGATGACGTGCTGGAGGGGTTCGGCGTGCAGCGGGCGGAGGCGGAGGCGCTGCGCAGGACGGCAGTCGAATGTAGCCGCGAATGAAGCGAACCAACGCGAATGGCACCGGTAGCGGCATTCGCGTCCATTCGCGCTGATTCGCGTCATTCGCGGCATTTCTCGGTCAGGGATCTCCCTTTACCGCGCGCGCGATCCGCTCCGAGATCCGGGCGAGCAGGTCGGGCGGCGCCTCGACCCGCTCGATCTTCCGCCGCACCGCGGCGAGCACGCTCGCCTCGAACGTGAACTCCCGCGTGCACGCCTCGCAGGTCTCGAGGTGCTGCTCGACCAGCCGCATCTCCAGCGGAGTGAGCCGCCGGTCGAGATAGTCGTCAAGCTTGCGGAACGCGTCCTCGCAGGTGGCGCGGTCGATGTGCCGTGTCATGCCGGGCTCCTCTCCGGACCAGCCGGGACGATGCCGCTCTCGACGGCGAGCTGCCACAGCGCCTTCTGGAGCATCTTGCGGCCGCGATGAAGCCGGGAGCGCACGGTGCCCACCGGGCAGCCAAGGGAGTGGGCGATGTCTTCGTAGCTGAGGTCCTGCATGAAGTAGAGAATCGATACCACCCGGTACTCCTCCGGCAGCCGGTTGATGGCTTCGGTCACGCGCTCGGTGCCGAGCTTCTCGAACAGCTGGGCCGCCGGATCCGGTCCGCGGGTCGGGAAGCCGACCTCGCCGGATCGCGCGTAGAGATAGAGGTCCGGGGTGTCGTCGAGATCGAGCGTCGGCCGGTACTTCTGCCGCCGGCGCTTCGAGAGGTAGCAGTTGGTCACGATTCGCAGCAGCCATGCCTTGAAGTTGGTGCCCGGCTCGAAGGACGCGAACGCCCGGAAGGCGAGCAGCGCTGCCTCCTGCACGAGATCCTCCGCGTCGGCGCGGTTCCGCGTGAACCGATACGCCACGCCGTAGGCGACGTCCGCCGCGCCGCGAAAGAGCCGCTCGAATTCGGCCGCCTCCGGCTGCGTTGCCATGTCGGCGGGCTGTGACTCGGGCACGCGGTGACTCGGGCTGAAGGGGCGCGTCTGAGACGGCGGCGGGAGGCCGCTTCGAAGAGAATGCCGGGACGCGCCCGAAGGTTCCAGCCCCCGGTCACGGGACGACGTAACCCTGGGATCGGACGACCAGCCGGCCGAGCCTCGGATCGCGCCGGAACCCGAGCCAGGCCTTCAGTCGACCGTACCCGGGCACGTATCCCACGATGATCCGTGCCGTCTCGGCGCCTCCGGCGCCGCGGCCCGGCGCATCGGTTGTACCCCAGCAGCACACCGAAGGTGAGCCCGAGAGCGGCAAGCTGGCGGGTGGGACTCAGCAGAAAGCCGGCCTGCCACACCTCCATGGTGTACAGGAGGGGCAGGCTGAAGAGAAGTCCACCGGCGATGCCGCGGCCATACTCGCGGACGGATTCCCCGAGGGGTCGGGCCTGCCGGTGTCGCTCGGACATCGGGGATATCGTAGGCGACCCCGCCACCCGCAGACGGGAGATGCGTCACGCCGGCCTCTTGCGGTTCTCCGGGACGGCGCTTTGCGCCCCGCCCCCGCGCCGGGCATCTTCCCCCCATGAATCGACCGCGAGAGGTCACCCTGCGCTTCCTCGCCGCGCCCACGGAGGTGAACTTCGGGGGGAAGGTGCACGGCGGGGCGGTGATGAAATGGGTCGACCAGGCGGGCTATACCTGCGCGGCTGGGTGGACCGGCCGCTACTGTGTCACGGTGTACGTCGGGGGCATCCACTTCGTGCAGCCGATCCACGTCGGCGACGTGGTGGAGGTGCGCGCCCTGGTGATCTGTACGGGGCGGTCCAGCCTGCACGTAGCGGTGAACGTGCGCGCGCGGAGCCCGCGCGAGGTCGAGGGCCGCCGCACCGGCCACTGTGTGATCGTGTTCGTCTCGCTCGGCGAGGACGGCCGGCCGGAGCCGGTCCCCAAATGGACACCGGTCACCGATGTGGATCGCGCCCTAGAAGCGTACGCGCTCGAGCTCGCGCACACCCGCCGGGAAATGGACGCAAAGCTCGAGCGCCGGCTCGCGATGCTGGACGTGCGGCTGGAGTGACCAGCCGCCGACCGGCACTCGCGCCCGCCTGAAGCTGCGAGTATCCTCTCGTCGTCCCAGCCGACGACGCCATGCTCCGCCTCGCGCCGCTCATCCTCGCCGGGCTTTTCACGCTCACGCCGTGGGCGTCGCCGCCGATCGCCCTCGGGCTCGGCGCCGTGCTCGGGCTGCTCGTAGGCAACCCCGACCCGACACGCATCGGCACGATCGCGCGGGTGCTGCTCCAGACCGCTGTCGTCGGGCTCGGGTTCGGCATCCCGCTCGGCGTCGTGCTCGCGGCCGGCGCGGCAGGGCTCGGCTACACCGCGCTCGGACTCGCCGCGGCGGTCAGCCTGGGGCTCCTGCTCGGCCGCTGGCTCCGGATCGAGCAACGCACCTCGTTCCTGATCACGGCAGGCACGAGCATCTGCGGCGCGAGCGCCATCGCGGCCGTGGGTCCCGCCATCGGCGCCACCGCCGAGGCGATGAGCGTGGCGCTCGCCACGATCTTCGTGCTGAACGCAGCGGCGCTCTACCTGTTTCCCCCGCTGGGCCAGCTGCTCGACCTCACCCAGCACCAGTTCGCCGTCTGGGCCGCGCTCGCCATTCACGACACCAGCTCGGTGGTAGGGGCGGCCGCGAGCTTCGGGCCCGCCGCGCTGAGCGAGGCCACCGTGCTGAAGCTCGCCCGTGCGCTCTGGATCGTGCCGCTGACGTTCGGGGCGGCGGCGCTCTCCCGCCGCTCCCGCGGGGGGGAATCATCCCCGCCACGAGGTCCGGCGATTCCGTGGTTCGTGGGCGCGTTCCTGCTCGCCGCCGTCAGCCGCTCGCTGCTTCCCGCGACCGCGGCGCCGGTGCTGGACGCGCTGGCGCGAGCGGCCCGCTCGGCGCTCGCGCTCACGCTCTTCCTCGTCGGGCTCGGGCTGACGCGCGCGACGCTCGCCAGCGTCGGCCTGCGGCCGATTCTCCAGGGACTGCTCTTGTGGGCCGCGCTCGGCAGTCTCACGCTCGCAGCGGTCCTGCGGTGGATGGCATGACCGCGCCGTCCGGCTCCCTGCGCCCCGGCCGCGTCGCCGTGATGATCGCGGCCGCGTGCGTCGTCGCGGCGCTCATCTCCTCGGCGCAGCTCTACGTGTGGAAGCGGATGGGGGAGCCCGGCACCCGGCCCTGGGTGATCCTCGGGTTCGAGCTGTTCGAGTGGGCGATGTGGGGCCTGGCGGCGCCGGTCATCTGGCGCATCGACGCCCGCTGGGGCTTCCGCGCGAAGGCCTGGCCCCGGGCCCTCGCGCTCCACGTCGTCGTCGCGTTCGCCTGGTTCCTGGGGCATAACGGGATCATGGTCTGGCCGCCGAACGGGCCCGAATCGGGCTACATGGGGATGACCTTCGGTCAGGCCTACGCGCTGCGGTTCGTCGGGCGGCTTCCCAGCGCGCTGAGTGTGTACGCGGCGATCGTCGCCGCCGGCTACTGGGCCTGGTGGCTCGCCGCCCACCACAAGCGGGAGGCGCATCGCGCGCAGCTCGAAGCCCGGCTCGCTGCCGCGCGGCTTCGCGCGCTCCGCATGCAGCTCCAGCCGCACTTCCTCTTCAACACGCTCCACACGATCGCGGGACACGTGCGCGAGGGCGAGAGGGACACCGCCGTGGACCTCATCGCGCGGCTCTCCCGGCTTCTCCGGCGATCCCTGGACGACGCGGAGCGCCATGAGGTGCCGCTCGCGGACGAGGTCGAGCTGCTCGCGGAGTATCTGGCGCTGGAGCAGGCCGCTTCGGCGACGCGCTCGTCACCCGGTTCGAGATCGCGCCGGACGTCCGCGACGCCGCCGTGCCCAGCCTCATCCTTCAGCCGCTGGTGGAGAACGCGCTGCGTCACGGGATCGGGCCGCGCGAGGGTCCCGGCGAGCTCCGGATCGCGGCGCGCAGGGACAACAGCTACCTGGTGCTCGAGGTGGAGGATGACGGCGTCGGCTACGACGAGGCCCGCGCCGGCGCCGGCGTCGGCCTCCCCAACACCCGTGAGCGGCTGGCGCAGCTGTACGGGGATCGCCAGCGGTTCGAGATCGGCCGGGCCGCGAGCGGCGGGACCCTTGCGCGGGTCCAGATCCCCCTGCGTGAGGAGCAGCGGCATGGCGGCTGAGCGCGCCGGAATCCGCACCGTGATCGTCGAGGACGAGGCGGTGGCTCGTCGGACGATTCGCCGGCTGCTGGAAACGGATCCCGACGTCGAGCTGGTCGGTGAGGCGGCGGGCACCGCGGCGCCGGGCCTCCTCCTCGAGACCAGGCCCGATCTGGTGTTCCTCGATGTCCAGATGCCCGGCTTGAACGGGCTCGACGTGCTCGCCGCGGTGCACGAGCGGCACGTGCCGCTGGTCGTTTTCGTCACGGCGCACGATGAGTTCGCGGTGCAGGCGTTCGAGCTCCGCGCCCTCGACTACCTCCTCAAGCCGTTCACCGATGCGCGGTTTCATGAGGCGCTTGCGCGCGCCAAGGCGTCCATCCGTCAGGCGGAGACGTTGCGGGTGTTCGGCCGCGTCCGCGAGCTGCTCGCCGGACGCGGCAGCGGGCCGGTGGACGCGGCCTCGCTCGAGCCGGTGGTGAAGGGCGTCGGGTACCGGACCCGGATCGGCGTCAAGCTCGCGGGACGCACGACGCTGCTGGACGTCGCCGAGGTGGATTGGGTCGAGGCCGTCGGCTCATGCGCCCGGGTCTACGCGGGCCGGACCCGGGCGCTGGTGCGGGCTACCCTCGCGGAGCTCGAGGAGTCGCTCGACCCGCGGCGGTTCTTCTGGATTCACCGCTCCGCCATCGTGAATCTCGACCGGATCAGGCATCTGGAGCACTGGTCGCACGGGGACTACCTCGTGGTGCTCGCCGACGGCACCGAGCTTCGGCTCAGCCGGTCGCGGCGCCATGCCCTCGAGGGGATGTTGGGGACGGCGCTGTAGATCCGCGGTCCCGTCTGCCGCCGCCTGATCCCGTCAGCGCGCTCCCTGGTCCCGTTCACCGCACCATGCTGGCGCCGGACCGCCGACCCGTTCAGCGTTGCAGCCATGATCGCACTCCTCGTCGCCTGGGCCGTCCTCGCGCAAGCGCCGCCCGCGACCGAAGGCTTCGTCACCACGCCCGACAGCGTTCGGCTGTGGTACCGCGTCGTCGGGAACGGCCGCGAGACGATCATTGCACCCAACGCCCTGTATCATCGTGCGCGGCTGGATCCGCTGGCCGAGGGTCGTCGGCTCGTGTTCTATGACGCGCGGGGTCGCGGCCGCTCGGACCGGGTTCCGCCCGGCAAGGTCTCGCTCGCCCACCAGCTCGCGGACTTCGACGCGATTCGACGGGCGGTCGGCGCCGAGCGGGTCGCGCTGATCGGGTGGTCGGGGTCGGGCATGGAGCTGTTCGTGTACGCGCTCCGCCATCCCGGCCGCGTCACGCGCCTGATCCAGCTCGCGCCGGTGCCGCCCCGGCGCGATCCCTGGACCGACTCGCTCATGTCGAGCCGGGCTGCCCGCACCGACAGCGCCGCCTGGGCCGACTTCCGGCATCGCGAACAGCGGGGTGAGTTCGCCCAGGGCGGCGCCGAGCACTGCCGGGCGTTCCAGCGGGCGACCCTGGCGGCGAGCTTCGGCGATCCGGCCCACGCGGCCGAGGCGCCCGACGTCTGCGACTCGCCCAACGAGTGGCTCGAGAATATCGGTCCCTACTTCACGGCCCTGCTCGGCTCGCTCGGCGCCTTCGACTGGCGTGACTCGCTCTCCCGGGTCACCGTGCCCCGGCTGGTCATTCACGGCGAGCGCGACAACATCCCCCTGGAGGGCTCGCGCGAATGGGTCGCGGGCCAGCCGAACGCCCGCCTTCTCATCGTGGCCGGCGCCGGGCATTGGCCGCACCACGAGCGCCCCGAGCCGACGCTCCAGGCGATGGCGACATTTCTCGCCGGCGGGTGGCCCGCCGGCAGCGAAGCGCTTCCGGGGCCGCGGCCGCCGGCGGGTGGGGCAGGTACCGCGGCCCCCCCGCCGCTTCCTCCGCCTGCCTCCTACCGCATTCAACCTCTGGCCGGCGACATCGAGCTCGACGGACGGATGGACGAGCCCGCGTGGGAGAGCGCGGTCCGGATTCCGCTCGACTACGAGTGGTTCCCGGGCGAGAACCTGAAGCCGCCGGTGGAGACCGACTGCCGGATGGCGCACGACACCGGGAACCTGTTCATCGCCTGTCACGCGATCGACCCGCGTCCCGAACGCATCCGCGCGCATTACGCCGACCGCGACGACCTCAACCGGGTGCCGCGCGATGATCACATTCTCATTCTGATCGACCCGTTCAACGACGAGCGCCGCGGCTTCCAGTTCCGGGTGAACGCGGTCGGCGTCCAGATGGACGCGCTCTTTGCGACCGCAGAGGGAATCGAGGACTTCTCCTGGGACGCGATCTGGGCTTCCGCGGGGCGCATCGTGGACGACGGCTACGTCGTCGAGCTGGCCATTCCGTTTCGCTCGCTCCGGTTCCCGGAGACGGCGGGGGAGCAGACCTGGGGCGTGCTGCTGGAGCGCTCCTGGCCGCGCAGCGCGCGGCACCGGATGCAGTCCGCGCCGCGCAACTTCGCCAACGCCTGCCTCCTGTGCGAGACGAACAAGGTCACCGGCTTCGCCGGCATTACGCCGGGGAGCAACGTCGAGCTCTATCCCACCCTGACGTCGCGCCGCACCGATGTGCGAGCTCCGTTTCCCGCCGGCCCGCTCGCGCCGGGCGATGTGGAGGTGGACCCCGGACTCGACCTGCGCTGGGGCGTGACTTCCAACCTCTCGCTCAACGCCACCGCGAACCCCGACTTCTCCCAGGTGGAAGCCGACGTGGCGCAGCTCGATGTGAACAC
The DNA here is from genome assembly GCA_050733355.1 of Gemmatimonadales bacterium. Taxonomy (GTDB): domain Bacteria; phylum Gemmatimonadota; class Gemmatimonadetes; order Gemmatimonadales; family GWC2-71-9; genus DASQPE01. Next base: position 27,678 of record JBOHSY010000440.1, read on the forward strand.
GCGCTTCGCGCTGTTCTTCCCCGAGCGCAGGCCGTTCTTCCTGGAGGGGGCCGACTTCTTCGCGACGCCGGTCCAGGCGGTGTTCACCCGCACCGTCGCCGACCCGAGCGGCGGGCTCAAGGTCAGCGGCAAGCTCGGCCGGGCCGGCCTCGGGGTATTCGCCGCGCACGACCGGGTGACCAACCTCCTGTTTCCGGCCAACCAGGGCACTGCCGACACCTCGCTCGCGCTCAACACGGTGAGCGCGGCCGTGCGCTACCGGCAGGACCTCGGCCGCTCGTCGTACGTGGGAGTGCTCTACACCGGCCGCGCGAGCTCGGGCGACTACGGAAACCGCGTGGGCGGCGCCGACGCCTTCCTCCAGATCGGCCAATCGCACTCCGTGCGGCTGCAGGCCCTGGGGTCGGTCACCGAGTACCCGGACGCCGTGGCACAGGCGTTCGCGCAGCCCGCCGGCCGGTTCACCGGCGCCGCGCTCAACGGCTCGTACCAGTACGCCACGCGGGAATGGTTCGGCACGCTCGAGCTGGGGGAGCTGAGTCCCGACTTCCGCGCCGATGCCGGGTTCGTGCCGCGGGTGGACGTCCGCTCGGCCCTCGGGACACTGACCCGTACGATCTTCGGTCGGCCGGGCCAGCCGTTCACCCAGCTCCAGTTCGGGGCGATCGGCGCCGCCGACCTCGATCACGAGTGGCAGCTCACCGACATCGTCACCCAGCTGAGCGCTTTCTGGCTGGGCCCCGCGCAGACCTCGGTGCTGCTCGAGGGTTTTCGAAACCGCGAGCGGCTCCACGGCGTGGATCACGATCTCACCAACGGCCGCGTCACGCTCCAAAGCCAGCCCTGGGGCTCGGCGCAGTTCGAGCTGCAAGCGCGGTTCGGCGAGCAGCTCGACGTCGCCAACAGCCGCACCGCCGCGAACCTGGGGCTGAGCCCGAGCGCGCAGCTGTATCTTGGCCGCAGGCTGAACCTCGACCTGCAGCACGACTTTCAGCGGTTGAGCAGCGACGGTACCCGGATCTTCACGGCCAACCTCCTTCAAGGGCGCGTCATCTATCACCTCAGCCTGCGCACGTTCGTCCGCGCCGTCCTGCAGTGGCAGCACATCGACCGGAACCCAGGGGCGTACGGATTCCCGGTCGAGCAGACGAGTAGCTCGCTCTTCACCCAGCTGTTGCTCTCGTACAAGCTCAACCCCCAGACCGTCGCGTTCCTCGGATATTCCGACAGCCACCGGGGCACCGATGCGATCGAGCTCACCCGGGCCAATCGCACCTTCTTCGTCAAGCTCGGCTACGCACTCCGGCCATAACGGCCAACCACAAGGGACACAGAGAACAGAGGGAGCTGCTGAACCGGAGTGGTCTCATGGCCGAGCGCCGGAATGCCTGGCATGAGACCCACAACAGGTTGTTGTCCGTGTTCTCGGTGTCCTCCGTGGTTCAACCGTTCGGAGCGTGAGAGCGATCACCGTGCGCCGCGGGACGATGGCGCACCCTGTGGGCATGATCAGAATCGGTCCCGCCGGCTGGAGCTACCGCGACTGGGAGGGCGTCGTGTACCCGCGACCACGACCTCGCGGGTTCGACCCCCTCGTGTTTCTCGCGGGCTACTTCGATACGATCGAAATCAACAGCACCTTCTACCGGCCAGCCACCCGCGGGTCCGCCACATCCTGGGCGGCGCGCGTGGGCGCCAACCCGCGCTTCCGTTTCGCGGCCAAGCTGTGGCGGCGGTTCACCCATGAGCGCGACCAGGCGTTTACCGCGAACGACATTGCCGCCGCGCGCGCCGGGCTGGACCCCCTCCACGACGCCGGGCGGCTCGGCGCGGTGCTGCTTCAGTTTCCCTGGTCGTTCCGCCGCGACGACGCGAGCCGTCTCTGGCTGGACGACGTGACCCGCTCCTTCCGCGAGTTCCCACTGGTGCTCGAGGTGCGGCACGAATCGTGGAACGTACCGAAGTTCTACGAGGAGCTCGCCGAGGCGGGGGTCGGGTTCGTGAACATCGACCAGCCGCGCTTTCGCCGCAGCCTCGGACCGAGCGCCACGGCGACCTCGCAGGTCGGTTACGTGCGCATTCACGGGCGCAACTACGCCGACTGGTTCCGGAAGGACGCGACCGGGAAGGAGCGGTACGACTATCTGTACACCACCGCCGAGCTGCGGCCCTGGGTGGACCGGACGCGGGCAGTGGCCAAAGCGACGGCTGACACGTACGTGGTCACCAACAATCACCGGCTCGGCAAGGGCATCGCCAACGCCGTCATGCTGCAGGCGATGCTCGCCCGCCGCGAGGTGCCCGCGCCCCCCGGCGTGGCCGAGGCGTATCGCGAGGTGCTGGCCGGCTTCGCCAAGGCGCCGGGCGAGCCGGCGATCAGCGAATCGTCACCTCGCCGAGCCGGGCCACGACCTCCCGCTCGCCTTGCGGACGGAGCACCCGGAGGCGCACCTCGTCGCCCGCCGTCCGCCCGCGGATCGCGCGACGCAGATCGCCGCCCCGCGTGATGCGCCTGCCGTCGAGCGCCGTTACGATGTCGCCCTGCCTGAGGCCCGCCTGGGCAGCCGGTGTGTCCTCGCCGACGACGGTGATGATGACGCCCTCGCGCACCGGGAGCCGGAACTGCTCGGCCAGCGGCGCGTCGATATCCCGGTAGTTCACCCCGAGGAACGCGCGCCTGATCTGGCCGGTCGTGAGCACCTGGTCCGCGATGTCGCGGGCGAGGTTGATCGGGATCGCGAAGCCCAGCCCGGATGCTCCCGGCGCGGCGATCACCGCCGTGTTGATCCCGATGACCTGCCCGCGGGAGTCCAGCAGCGGTCCGCCCGAATTGCCGGGACTGATCGCCGCGTCGGTCTGGATCAGCCCGTCGAGGCCGAAGCCGCGCGGACTCCGGTCGATCGCCGAGACCACGCCACGGGTGACAGTGCGCTCGAGGCCGAGCGGATTGCCGATGGCGATGGCCGTCTGGCCGACCAGGAGGGCGTCGGAGTCGGCCAGCGGCGCCGTCGGCAGCTCCGGCCCGCTCACCCGTACTACGGCCACGTCGACCGTCGGGTCCCGCCCCAGGACTTGCGCGTCGAGCTCCCGTCCATCGGCCAGGCCGATCCGTACCTGGCGCGCGTCGCCCACGACGTGGGCGTTGGTCAGGATCACACCGTCGCGACGGATGATCACTCCCGACCCGAAGCCCCCGTCCCGTTGCACGCTCACGACGGATGGCGCCACCCGGCGCGCGACCGTCACCACGGTCACCTCGTCGGGTGCCAGCGTGGCGGAGTCAGCCTGGCCGGCGATGAGCGGGGCGGCCAGTCCGGGCATGACTGCCGCCGATTCCACGGTCTGCGGCTCCCGGTTGCAGGCGGTGGTCGAGATGCTCAGCAGGGCGAGAGTCCCGACCGGGGGCAGGCGAAGGCGGCGCATGGGCGGACCTGCTCGACAGAGGAGATCGCCACGCTAACGTCGCGCGTCGCCTGCCTCAATGCGCCACATCACACGCCGAGGCGCCTTCTGCAACGTTCCGGCGGCCCCGGGCATCTCGCTAGCAAGCCAAACTCACCTGGGGGAATCATGCGTTTCAGTCGCTTCCGGCCGGCACTCGTCGCCGGGCTCCTCGCCGCCTCACCCGCCGCGGTGGCGGCGCAGGAGGAGGTCCGCGTCACCGTCACCGACCGCGGGCGGATCGGCATCCTGATCGATAGCGCGCGAGACGCGGATTCGGTTGGCGCCCGCATCGCGGAGGTCGTCGAGGGCGGGCCGGCCGAGGGCGCAGGCCTGCGCGCGGGCGACGTGATCACCCACTGGAATGGCACCGCGCTCACTTCGGGCGAAGGGCGCGATCCGGGCCACCGGTTGCTCAGAATGGCGCGCCGCCTCGCCCCGGGCGATACCGTCAAGCTGGACTACCGTCGGGGCAACGAAACCCGCACGGCAAGCGTCGTGGCCGACGACATGCCGCAGCACGTCATGGCGCTGCCCGACATGGAGCGGATGGGGCGGCATTTCGACCGGATGGGGCGTGAGTTCGGCCGCATGGGCCACCGCCTCGGCCGGGAGTTCGACTTGCACATCCACCGGCGGCACGGCGGGCTCGAGCTGGTCGAGCTGAACCGCGACCTCGGCGAGTACTTCGGCACGAACGAGGGGCTCCTCGTCGTGCGCGCGCCGGCGGACAGCGCCGTCCCGCTCAAGGCGGGCGACGTCATCGTGACGATCAACGGCCGCACGCCGCAGTCGGCGGGGCACGCCCACCGCATCCTGGGGTCCTACGAGGGCGGCGAGAAAGCCAGGGTCGAGGTGCTCCGGAAGCGGAAGCGCACCACCCTCGAGTGGAGCGTTCCCGACCACGACCGCTGGCACGATCGCCCGACCCGGCAGCGTCCCGGCCGGAGGGCCGCGAGCGGCTGGAGCTGACTCCGGAGAAACCGAGAATCGCCTCACGGCGTTACCCTCCATCCAGGCCTTCAGGAGGTAACGCCGTGAGATTTTTCGCGCTCGTGCTGTTCGCACTTGGCTCCGCCGCGGGAACGGCGGCCGCGCAAGGCGCCTCCGAGGCGCCGGCGCTTGCACGGGCCACCTTCGCTGGCGGATGCTTCTGGTGCATGGAAGAGGCGTTCGAGCCGATCGAGGGGGTCGTGTCGGTCGTGTCCGGGTACATCGGCGGCACCCGCGCGAAGCCGACCTACGAGGCGGTGTCGGCCGGCGGCACCGGCCATGCGGAGGCGGTGGAGATCCGCTACGACCCGGCCAGAGTGAGCTACGAGCGCCTGTTGCAGCATTTCTGGCGCAACATCGACCCTCTCGCCGTCGACCGGCAATTCTGTGACCGAGGCACTCAGTACCGATCGGCCATCTTCTATCAGGACGCCGAGCAGCGGCGCCTCGCCGAAGCCTCGAAGGCGGCGCTGGAGCAGTCCGGCAAGCTGAAGGGACCGATCGCCACCCAGATCGTCCAGGCCGGGCCGTTCTACGAGGCCGAGGGGTATCACCAGGACTATTACCGGAAGAATCCCCAGCGCTACAAGTTCTACAAGTGGAGCTGCGGCCGCGCCCAGCGGCTGGCGCAGCTCTGGGGAGAGAAGTAGGCGGGAGCGGACGGGAGCAGACGGGAGAGGCAATGCAGTTCCCCTTCTCTCGCCCGCCCCCGCCCGCTTCCGCCTTCCCGCCCGCTCCCGCCGCTTCCAGGTGACGCGCCGCACGGCACCATCCGACCTCCGCAGGCATAACTCGTCGATGTCGATTTTCGAGGGAGCGTCATTATGACCATGTCGGGAATGGATCCGTTCGCCTCCGAGAGCGGCGGATCGAGCGTGCGGGACGAGGTGCGGAGCATCAAGGACCAGGCCATCGAACGGGGGCGGACCTCGCTCCGCGACGCGCGGAACCGGGCCGCCTCAAGCCTGGATGAAGGCAAAGGCCGGGTGGCCGAGCAGATCGGGGCCGTGGCGAGCGCGTTCCGCCAGGCGGGCGAGCAGCTCCGCGCGCGGGAGCAGGGGCGGCGGATCGCCGGGCTCACCGACGCCATGGGCCGTCAGGCCGAGCAGGCGGCGGATTACCTCCGCCACGCCGACGGGCGGATGCTGCAGCATGACGTCGAGAGCCTCACCCGCCGCCAGCCGGCCCTGGTGCTCGGCGGCGCTTTCGTGGCCGGGCTGATCGGTGCCCGGTTCCTGCGGAGCTCCCAGCGCCGGCGCCACGACGACTTCGATCCGGTCTACCGGACCCCAGGGGCCACGCTGCCGGCGGCCTACCCGCCGGAGCTCGGCGCGCCGATCGGAGGCGCCGATGCCGGCAGTTAGGCAGGAGCGCTCGCTGGGCGAGCTGTTCGGCGAGTTCAGCCAGGACATGGCGCTGCTGATGCGCCAGGAGATCCGGCTGGCCCGAACCGAGATGAGCGAAAAGACCTCGGCGATCTCCGGCAAGCTGACGACGGTGGCCGCCGGCGGGTTCGTGGCGTACATCGGCGCGCTCGCGCTCGTCGCCGGCATCATCCTGCTGCTCGCCCAGGTCGTTGGCATCCCGGCCTGGCTCTCCGCGCTGCTGGTCGGCGCGGCCCTGGCCATCGGAGGCTACATCGCGCTCCGTGCCGGGCTTCGGGAGTTGAAGCACATCGATCCGGCGCCGAGGCGCACGGTTGCGACCATCAAGGACGACGTCCGTTGGGCGAAGGAGCTGCGATCATGACTGATCACGAGCGGAAAATGACGGATGCCGGCTACGACCCCGAGGCGGTCGAGCCGGTCGCGAGCCGGACGCCGGACACCGGATCCCGGTCGGCCGAGATCGAGCGCGAGATCGAGAGCACCCGCGCGCGCATGACGCGGGACATCGACGAGATCAGCGAACGGCTCCGCCCAGCCAACCTGGCGCGCGAGACGGTCGACACGGCGCGGCGCACCGGCGGCCACCTCGCCAACGTGATGCGGGAGAACTCGCTCGCCGTGGCCGCCGTGGGTCTCGGCGCCACCTGGTGGTTCGTGCAGCGGGACCGCGGCGGTCCCGTCTCGGGTGACCGGATGGCTCGCTATGCGTATACCGCGCCGGACCGCTGGAGCGGCGAGTACGGTGAGCGTCGCGGACTGCGCACCCGTATCGGCGACACCGTGCACGGCGCGCGCGACGTGGTGAGCGGCGCGGCGAGCGGCGTGGCCGAGCGTGCCGGCTCGGTCAAGGAG
>JBOHSY010000441.1:0-2819 GCA_050733355.1 Gemmatimonadales bacterium
GCCCGTTCATCGCCATGATCTGCCCGTAGGTGAGCCGCACGATCGGATTGCCCGGATCCATCTGCGCCGACCGCCGGAACGGCTCGACTGCGCCGACGAGGTCCCCCTCCATCAGCGCCAGGAATCCGGGCAGCATCTGGTAAAAGGGCGTGAGCGGATCGATGCTGAGGAGGCGCGCCACTAGCGGGCGGGCGGACTGTGGACGCCCGGCGAACCCGAGCACCAGCGAGAGCCAGAGGAGCGCGTCGGTGTCGCTGGGATCCTGGTCCAGCGCGTGGCGGAGGTGCCGGACGACATCGGCGGTGGCACCGCCGTGAATCCCGATGAGGCCCAGCAGCCGGTGCGCGTGTGGCGAGTCGGGCTCCAGCCGGGTGATCTGCTCGGCGCACTCCCGGGCCTTGGCGAGGTAGGTCCGGTCGCCCGAGATGCCGCCGTTCACGTACTGCCAGTAGGTGTACCCCAGCGCTGCCTGCAGCAGCACGTTGTCGCCCAGGATCTCGAGCCCCTTCCGCAGGTGCTCCACCGCGCGGTCCAGCGCCTCGCCGGTGAAGCGGAAGATCTCCTGCCGCGCGCGCAGGTAGTACTCGTACGCCCGGACGTCCGGAATCGGCCGCTCCGCCAGCCGGGCCGCCTCCGACGCGCTCAACTGGATCCGGAGCGCCGCCACCACCGTCCGGGAGATGGTCTCCTGGATCTCGAACACGTCTTCGACCGCTCCGTCGAACTTCTCGGCCCAGATCAGCTCGTCGATGGCCGTGTCCACCAGCTTGGTCGTGATTCGAAGCCGTCGTCCCACCTTCCACACTCCGCCCTCGAGCGCGTACTTCACGTTCAGCTCGCGGCCCACGGTGCGCAGATCCTTGGTGGTGTTCTTGAACTGCATCGCCGAGGTGCGGGAGATGACGCCGAGTGACTTGATGCGCGAGAGATCCGTCAGGATCTCGTCGGCGAGCCCGTCGCTGAGATACTCGATGTCCTGATCGGGGGAGAGGTTCGCGAACGGCAGCACCACGATCGTCGCCCGCCCCGCGCCCACTCGAGCAGTCGCGGCGGCAGGCTCGGCCTTCTCGACCCCAGGTGGTGGGGAGAACGGGGCCTGGCCGGCCACGCCGACCTCGAACAGGTCGACCGGTTCCGCCACGCCCTTGAGCCGGTACTTCCCGTGCGCCGCCCATCGCACCTCCTCGGCGGAGCCGGCACCCACGTTGGCCCGCCGTCCCAGGTCGTATACGCCCTGCGTCATGAGCGTCTGCCGGGGCTGAGCGAGCGACATCAAACGGGCCGCGACGGCCTTCGCCAGCCCTTCCACCTCCAGCGGCTTCGCGCCGCGGGCCACTTTCGCGGACGAATTCTCCCGGACCACCACCTCGCCCAGATGGATCCCGACCCGCGCCGAGAGCGGGAGCGCGAGCTCGGTCGAGAGGTGCGCCAGCCCCTCGTGGTAAGCGAGCGCGAACCGCACCGCGCTCACCGGGCGATCGAACAGCGCCAGGAATCCGTCGGATTTGTCCACTTCCCGCCCGTGGTGCTGGTCCAGCAGCGAGCGAACCAGGTCGTCGTGCCGGGCGAAGACGCGCTCGGCGGGAGCGTCGCCCAGGCGATCGAGCAGGCTGGTGCTGTCCACCAGGTCGCACAGGAGGACGGTCTTGAGAACGGCGCCGGTCGGCGTATCCGGCACTTACACCTCCGCCGGGACCGCGGCGCCTACCAGCCTTTCGAGGATCCCGCCGAGCTGATCGACGGTCGTGAGCGCGCTGATCCCGAGGAGCGCAGAGTGCTCCGGTGTGAGCGGCAGCGAATCGAGCAACTCGTCCAGATCATCGCGGTGGTGGGGATCGAGCTGAGCGTGCTTGTAGAGCGTGCGGAGCGCGGCGCGGGGAAGGCCGGTCCGCTCGACCACCTGGTCGAGCATCTCGACCTCGGGCGGGCTCCCCTCCAGCACTGCGAAGCACCCCAGCAGTGCGATCGGGTGAGCGTAGTGCAGCCAGTAGTACTGGGTGCCAATCATCGCGGCGACGTCCGCCGGTCCCGGCGCCTTGCGGGCGGCCGCCGAGTCGAGCCCGAGCAGCTCCATGTCCTCCAGCAGCCAGTCATCGTGGTGCAGCTCCTCGCGGGCGTGCTGGACGAAGTAGGGGACCATCGCCGCCGCCACCGAGTCGGTCTCCGCCAGTGCACGAGACCGTTCCGCAGCCAGCTCGAGCAGGGGAACGGTGGCCCGCATCGACGGGTAGAGGGTGTGCAGATACTCGGGGAAGATCTCGCCCAGGCGAGGGTGGGTCCAAAAGGACCAGCTCAGATCTTCGACGCGAGCGGCCGCGAGGCGGACCGTCAGCCGCAACCGGCCGCTGTGATCCGCGGATGCTACAGAATCCACGGGCTACCGCCGGGCCGGCTGGACATATCGCCCACCTTCTTCCGGGAGCTGACCAGATGCTCGACTTCCTTGTCGCTGAGCTTTTCGATCTTGTTCTTCTCCTGTTCCGTGAGGGTTGCCGGATCCAGGACTCCCTCTTCTTCCAGCCATTCGATCCGGCTCCGCGGGCCGCTCTTCGCCATGCCTGCCTCCTCGATGAGTGAGACTACTTGCTCAGCTGCTGGAGCAGCTCTGTGCCATTGGGGATTCCGAGTCCGGCACAGGCATTCCACTTGGAACCCGCCTGGAACCAGGCGACTCCGGGTCCGCTGCCCGGAAGCCGGTTGTCGCCCTGCACGATGTCCTTGAGCGCTGCCGCCGCCACCGCCGGGCGGTAGAGCAGCGAGTTCAACAGGCCGAGCGTGGTCGGACGGCCCAGCGCCTTGGAGAGTCCCTCGTTGAGCAG
>JBOHSY010000442.1:0-2809 GCA_050733355.1 Gemmatimonadales bacterium
CGGTGTGGAAGTTGTCGTCCTCGCCCTGCATGACCGCCGCGATGCGCTCGAGGCCGGCGCCGGTGTCGACCGACGGCCGGGGTAGCGGCGTGAGCGTGCCGTCGGCCGCACGGTCGTACTGCATGAACACGAGGTTCCAGATCTCGAGATAGCGGCCCTCCTCCGCCAGCCGCTCGAACTCGGCTTGCGGGACGACCGCCTCCGGCCTTCTCCCGCCCGCTCCCGCCTTCTCCCGTCCGGCCGACCATTCGAGATCCACGTAAATCTCAGTGCACGGCCCGCACGGACCGGTGTCGCCCATCTGCCAGAAGTTGTCCTGGTCCCCGAGACCGTAGATGCGGTCGTCCGGCAGCCCGGCGATCTCGCGCCAGAGCGCCCGGGCCTCGTGATCGGTGTGGTGTACGGTCACACGGAGCCGATAGGGGTCGATCCCGAGGTAGTCCTTCGAGGTGACGAACTCCCAGGCGTACCCGATCGCGTCGCGCTTGAAGTAGTCGCCGAAGGAGAAGTTGCCGAGCATCTCGAAGAACGTGTGATGCCGGCGCGTGTGGCCCACCTGCTCGAGGTCGTTGTGCTTGCCGCCCGCGCGCACGCACTTCTGGCAGGTAGTCGCGCGTGCATAGTCGCGCCGCTCCTGGCCGAGGAACGTTCGCTTGAACTGCACCATTCCGGCGTTGGTGAACAGGAGGGTGGGATCGTCCCTGGGCTCCAGCGACGAAGAAGGCACCTCGCGGTGCCCCCGGGCGACGAAGAAGTCGAGGAAGAGACGTCGGATGTCGGCGGAGCGCATGGGCAGAATATAGCTATCCGCTATCCGCTATCCGCCATCCGCTCGTACGGCCACGCAAGGATAGCCGTGCGGCCTCCGGTCGGCGGTCGCGGACCGCGGAGCGCACCGCGCGGACCAGCCGCGAGGCGCGCTCAGCCGAAAACGCGTTGTCCGCCATGACGACGACCACGTCCGGCTCGACGAACCAGCGCAGGTCGGCGAAGACGACGCCGTTGCCGCCGGTGTGGTTGATGACGCTGCCGGCCGAATCCCGGCGGATCTGCCACCCATAGCCGTAGAACGGCTGCCCGGACGCGCCACGGCGTACGTAGGGGGTGAACAGCCTGCGCGTGGCGGCGATGTGGGTGAGCAGTTGGTGCGGTGTGACGGCCGCTGCGGCGGCGGGAAGGCCGGAGGGGTGCGTCCCCAGCGGCAGGACGCCTGAACGGCAGGTCAGTCCCGGTCGTACGCGTCGTACGGGACCAAGTCGGGCCGACTTTGAAGAACACGAAAGCGCTGGCGAACTCGCTGCGCCGTGAAGCGCCACGTGCACGTTCCCACACCTGCTCGCTTGGAGCATCGCGAAAAAGTCCACCGAGGCGGTAGACGTTCTTCTCCATCCGAGGCTCCGTGAGCGGCTTCCGGAAGTACAGGTTGGCCAGGGAGTTCACCCCCGGCAGCCATTTGCGGGCGCTACCCACCAGAGAAACCAGCGCGCCTCGGCGCTGACTGTAGAGGAGCTGAAGCGCACCGATGCCGTCGGGCGCAAGCAGCTCGAGCAAGCGCCGTAAGATCCGAGTCCCCCGCTTCCGAGGGATGTGTTGAAAGACCAGGAACGAATGAACGAGATTGAACGGGCCCGAGACCGATGACAGGGCGTCGTCAGCCTGCGCCAGCTCGACGGTGCCGGCGGACCGCGCTCCGCAGTGCTTGCGCGCCTCGGCAAGCATTGCATCGGAGACGTCCACGCCGACAACGGCAGGGCAAACGGCGCTGAGGGGAACAAGGCACCGTCCCACGCCGCACCCGAAGTCGAGGGCTCGCGTCGGTGAGAACGCCGGCATAAGATGGTTGCGAATTGTGCCCAGGACGAACTTCGACGTGCTCCCTGCCCGACTCGCCCAAGGGTCAAGTCGCGGATCGGCGGGCCAGCTCCGCCGCGGAGGAAAAGCCCAGAAGTGCGGCGAACGAGAGGGCAATCAGAAGAGCGAGGCGAGACCAGGACGAGCATGGTGCCGCTAGGACCGGTCCGCGTCGGGGCGGTCACCTGCGAAAGCCTCGCGCACCGCATTCATTGCGTCCGCCCCGGTGAACCCCCGCCGCGCGAGAAACGCGAGCAACCGCCGGCGCTTGACGGGCCGCGGGAGGTCGCCCATCTGGGCGGCCCGCCGGGCCGCGAGTGCGGTGGGCACGGCCGAGGGGTCGGCGTCCGCGGGCCACTGCCCGGTGACGGCGGAGTCGATCAGGGGACGAGCCACGCCGAGCGCGAGCAGGTCTCGCACGAGGCGGGCCGGCCCGCGCCCGCGCTGCGAGCGGGTCTGGACGTAGTGCGTCGCGAACGCTGCATCGTCGAGGAAGCCGTGCTGCTCAGCGCGGCCCAGCGCCGCCTCGACCGCGTCGGCGGCGTGGCCCCGCCGTACGAGGCGGCGAGCGAGATCCGCCCGCGCATGGGACCGGCGGTGGAGAGCGCGGAGGATGGTCCGGTAGGCCGCCTCCTCGTCCGCCGCGCGGCCGAGCGCATCGGCGAGCGGCGGGCCAAGCGGCTGCCCGGCGGCGATGCCCGCCGCCGCCGATTCGTCCACCGTGCAGTAGAGCTGCCCACCGACGAAGAGTCGGACCGCGCCCGGGCGGCGCGGATCCGGCTCGACGGCGGTGATCGCCTGCGGGGGATGAGCCGCCACCCTACTCCTCCTCCTCCTCAGCGTCCTCGGCGCCGGCACCCGGAGCGACCGGCTTCATGCCGAGCACTTCCTTGACCTTGCCCTCCACCTCGAGGAGCAGTGCGGGATTGTCGCGGAGGAACAGCTTGGCGTTCTCGCG
>JBOHSY010000443.1:0-4000 GCA_050733355.1 Gemmatimonadales bacterium
AGAGCAACTTCGCGCGCTGGAGCCGGCCGGTGCAGACGGCGGTGCGCGGGCTCAAGGGTGAGACGCCGGATCGGATGAAGCCGAAGAACAGCCGCTACGCCGGCTCGCTGGTGGCGGACTTCCACCGGAACCTCATCGCCGGCGGGATCTTCCTCTATCCCGGCGACAGCAAGAACCCCAAGGGCAAACTGAGGCTCCTGTACGAGGCGGCGCCGATGGCGTTCATCGCCGAGCAGGCGGAGGGGTCGGCCACGGACGGCGTCGAGCGTATCCTCGACATCGTGCCGACCGAGCTGCACCAGCGGACACCGCTCGTGATCGGCTCGCGCAGCGACGTCGGCTTCGTGGCCGACGTGCTGCGCGCGGTGGCAGCGCGACCCAGCGGCAGCGTACCCGCCGCGGCCTCATGAAGACGGTTTACGGTCCCGACGACTGGACCGGCGACCCGGCCCGCGACCTCGGCGAGCCGGGTCGGTTCCCGTTCACGCGCGGCGTGTATCCCGCCATGTACACCGAGCGACTCTGGACCATGCGGCAGTACGCGGGCTTCGGTACGGCGGAGGAAACCAACGCGCGATTCCGGCACCTCCTCACGGCCGGGCAAATGGGGCTGTCGGTGGCGTTCGATCTCCCCACCCAGATGGGGTACGACTCGGACCACGAGATGGCCCGCGGCGAAGTGGGACGCGTGGGCGTGGCGATCGACACCGTAGACGACCTGGCGCTCCTGTTCCGCGGCATCCCGCTCGACCGCGTGTCCACCTCGATGACGATCAACGCCACGGCGGCCATCCTGCTCGCGATGTACGTGGTCGCCGGCGAGGAGCAGGGGACGCCCAGGGTAAAGCTCACCGGCACGGTGCAGAACGACGTGCTCAAGGAGTACGTCGCCCGGGGCACGTACATCTATCCGGCCGCACCGTCGCTCCGGCTCGTGGCCGATGTCTTCCGGTTCGTCTCGGACGAGCGGATGAGCTTCAATCCGATCTCCATCAGCGGCTATCACATGCGGGAGGCGGGCGCGACGGCGGTGCAGGAGGTCGGGTTCACGCTGGCCAACGCGCTGGAGTACGTGCGGGTCGCGGTCGCGGCCGGGCTCGACGTGAACCGGTTCGGACCCCGGCTCTCGTTCTTCTTCGCGAGCCACAACGACCTGTTCGAGGAGGCGGCCAAGTTCCGCGCGGCGCGCCGGCTCTGGGCGGGGCTGGTGCGCGAGCGGTTCGGTGCCGACGATCAGACCGCCCGGCTCCGCTTCCATACCCAGACCGGCGGTGTCACACTCCAGGCCCAGCAGCCGATGAACAACGTGGTGCGCGTCGCCTACCAGGCGCTCGCCGCGGTGCTCGGCGGCACCCAGTCGCTCCATACGAACGGCTACGACGAGGCGCTCGCGCTGCCCACCGCAGAGTCCGCCACGCTCGCGCTTCGCACCCAGCAGATCCTCGGCTACGAGAGCGGCCTGGCCAGGGTGGTGGACCCGCTGGCGGGGAGCTGGTACGTGGAGTCGCTGACCGACGGGATCGAGGCCGATGCGCTGGCCTTGATTCAGGAGGTGGACGCGCTCGGCGGCGCGGCGGCGGCGATCGAGCGCGGGTTCTACCAGGAGGCGATCGGCCGGAGCGCATACGAGCTGCAGCAGGCGCAGGAGCGGGGTGAGCTGACGATCGTTGGCGTGAACAAGTTCACTGAGGACGCGCCGCCGCCGCGGATCGAGGCGCCGAACTTCCCCGAGCTGGAGGCGCGGCAGCGCGAGCGACTCGCGGGCGTGAAGGCGCGGCGCGATGGTGGGAAGGTCGAGACGGCGCTCGCCGAAGTGAGCGCCGCCGCCGCCCGCACTACGCCGCTCGTACCGCCGATCGTCGAGGCGGTGCGCGTCCGGGCGACGCTGGGCGAGATCAGCGACGCGCTCCGGCGGGTTTGGGGCGTCTACCACCCGGTGTAGCTGGTCTGGTGAAACGCTCGGCCCTAAGCTTCAACGACTCCCCTCGGACAGGGCGCTCCTGACCACCGATCTGCGCGCTTCGCTGCAGGCCCTGCTGGGCTCGGCCTACGCCGTCGAGCGCGAGCTGGGCGGCGGCGGGATGTCCCGGGTCTTCCTTGCCACCGAGACTGCCCTCGGCCGCCGCGTGGTCGTGAAGGTGATGGCCGGTGAGCTGGCCGCCGGCCTCAGCGCCGAGCGGTTCCGCCGCGAGATCCAGGTCGCCGCTTCGCTCCAGCATCCCCATATCGTCCCCCTGCTCGCGGCGGGACAGGCCGGCGAGTTCCTCTACTACACCATGCCGTTCATCGAGGGCGAGTCGCTCCGTGCCCGGCTCGCCCGGGAGGGCGAGCTGCCGCTCCCGGTTGCCATCCGCATCCTCGCCGAGGTCGCGCGGGCGCTGGCTCACGCCCATCGCCACTCGATCGTGCATCGGGACATCAAGCCGGAAAACGTGCTTCTCGCCGGCGACGAGGCCCAGGTCGCCGACTTCGGGATCGCCAAGGCACTCAGCGCATCGGCAGAGGGGGGCACGCTCACGTCGGTGGGCATGGCCATCGGAACGCCGGCCTACATGGCACCCGAGCAGGCCGGTGCCGACGCGCACGTCGATCACCGGGCCGATCTGTACGCGCTGGGGGTGATGGCGTACGAGATGCTGGCGGGACAGCCGCCGTTCGCGGGACGCACCGCGGCTCAGCTCCTGGCGGCCCATGCCACCCAGACGCCGGTGCCGCTCGCCAGCCTGCGGCCGGCGGTGCCCGCAGCGCTGGCGGACCTGGTCATGCGGTTGCTCGAGAAGCGTCCGGCCGACCGCCCCCAGTCCGCCGAAGAAGTGCTTCGGGTGCTGGAGGGGTCGGCTGCGGCGAGCGAGCCGCCCCCGACCGTCCCCGTGACGATGCCGACGACCCCGTCAACGCCACGGGCAGTGCCGGCCGCGCAGCGAGGACGCTGGATGGTGATCGGCGGCATCGCGGCCGTCGCCCTCATCGCGTCCCTAGCCTGGCTCGGCAGCCGGGAGCGCCGCGCGACCATAGACCGCGACGTGATCGCGGTCGCCCCTTTCCGGGTGAGCGGAGCGGACTCCGGACTGGCCTACCTCCACGAAGGGATCGTGGACCTGCTGGCGGCGAAGCTGGCCGGCACCACGAACCTGCGCGCGTCAGACACCCGTGCGCTGCTGAGCGCCTGGCGCCGCGCCGGCGGTGACGCAGACCTGGCACAGCCTGAAGCGCTCGCGGTAGCGGCCGCGGTCGGAGCGGGCCGGTTGGTGCGGGGCGAGGTGGTCGGCACGCCGCGCCGCCTCACGATCACCGCAAGATTGCTCGACGCTCCCGGAGGCAGAGAACGGGCTCGGGCGAGTGTCGAGGGCTCGGCCGACAGTGTCACTCGCCTGGTTGACCAGCTCGCAGTCACGCTGCTCGCGCTGGGAGCCGGCGAAGGTGAGCGGCGGCTCAACTCCCTGACGAGCACATCGCTGCCTGCCGTGCGGGCATACCTGGCGGGACAGGCCCTGCTGCGGGGCGGACGGTTCGAGGAGGCGTACGACCGCTTCGGCGAAGCGCTCGATCTCGATTCCGCCTTTGCACTCGCCGGCCTGGGACACTTGAGGGCCGGGGAGTGGCTGGGAAGGGGGTGGTGGGGACGGGGGGCGGAGATCGCATGGCGCCGGGGAGACCGGCTCTCAGTCCGCGACCGCGCGCACCTCGAGTTCTTCCTCGGCCCGAAGTTTCCCGAGCGGCGAACGCTCCGCGAGGTGCTTGCCTCCGCGGAACGGTTCGTCGCCGTGGCGGGCGACAGCCCGGAAGCGTGGCACCAGCTGGCGGACGTTCTCTACCATTTCGGACCCCGGGTGGGGATTACCGATGCGCTCCCGCGGGCGCGGCAAGCGTTCGAGCGTGCGCTCGCGCTCGATCCCGCATTCGCGCTGGCGCTCGAACACTTTCCCATCCTGGCGGTAGAACTGGGTGACACCGCCGCGGCGGAGCGCTCGCTGGAGGCCCTGTCCCGGCTCGACTCCAC
>JBOHSY010000444.1:0-1058 GCA_050733355.1 Gemmatimonadales bacterium
GGACCACGTGCGCGCGTGAACGCCCGCAGCGCGCCGACCCATCGCCTGCGACGCTGGATCGGCGCCGGCGGGGTGCTGCTCGCGCTCGCCGGATGCCAGCCGGAGCAACCGACCAGTCCCGCCGACGCCGACGCCGCGCCCGAAGTCGCGACCGAGATCGTGACCGAGGAAGGGACCACAGCAGAGCCGGACCTCACCACCGCCACCGAGCCGATTCCCCAGACAGGGCGCTTGTCCCAGCCGACGAACCTACGCGTGAGCCGCCTGTCGGCCACGCGGGTCGAGGTGCGCTTTGTCGACAACGCGACCGAGGAATCGCACTACAAGATCTGGCGTGACGACAAACGCGCAGGGCCGTACACCGCGCTCGGCCCGTTCGCCTTCCCGGCCGGGACCGGCGAGCGGGTCTGGACTAACACCGTTCCGTCCACCTGGGGTGATGCCTGCTACTACCTCCGGGCGTGGAAGATGAGCACGAACGAACACGGGCCGGTGTCGGATTCCGTGTGCATCAGCGGAACCGGTGCCCAGACGCCCACGCCAACACCGGAGTCAGCGCTCGCACCGACGGCCGAGACGGGCCGATTGTCCATGCCGACGAACATTCGCGTGACCCGGCTGTCGGCCACGCTGGCCGAGGTGCGGTTCCTCGACAACGCTACCGACGAGTCCCATTACAAGATCTGGCGCGACGACACGCAGGCGGGGCCGTATACCGCGCTGGGTCCGTTTGCGTTCCCGGCCGGGACCGGTGAGCGGGTCTGGACCAACGCGGTGCCGTCCACCTGGAGTAACGTCTGTTACTACCTGCGGGCGTGGAAGATGAGCACGAACGAACTGGGGCCGGTGTCGGCTCCCGTGTGCGTCAGCGGCTCCGCATCCGCGCCTGCGCCTTCGCCGGAACCGGACCCTGCTCCCGCGCCGGCTCCCACCCCCCCGCCGACGTCCGGGGGTCTGTGGCGGAACGAGGACTTCTCCCGCTACACCAGCGACGACCACTGGCGGAGTGACCCGTTCGACTGGATGGTCAGCGCCGCGGCCGGGTGGAATCAGCACGC
>JBOHSY010000445.1:0-8104 GCA_050733355.1 Gemmatimonadales bacterium
AGCCCGAGGTGCTGGCGCTGACCCGCGCGCCGACCGCCGACGTGCGGCTCGCGGCGCTCCGCGCGGCGGCCGCGCTGCCGGGCTCGCGCGCCGAGATGGTGCTCTTCCGCGCGCTGGCCGACCGCGAGGAGCGGATCCAGATCGAAGCGCTCGATCTTCTCGTGGAGCGCGAGGGCGACAAGGCCGCCACCGCACTCATCGCGCTCCTGTCCGCGGCGGATTCCCTCCGCTTCCGGGTCATCCGGGCGCTGGGCCGGCTCCGGGTCGCGGAGGCGGCGCCGAAGCTCGAGTCGCTCTACGCCTCGGCGCCGCTCCACGAGCGCATCGAGATCGTGAGGGCGCTGGCCACGATCGCGCCGCCGGGCGTGACCGAATTTCTCCGCGGCCGGCTGCGCGCCCCGGAGCGGGAGCTGCGCCACGTCGCGGCGCTCGGCCTGGCGCGCGCCGCCGGCCCCGACGACGTCGCGATCCTGCTCGCGATGGCGGCCGACGACGACTGGACGTTGCGCAACCAGGCGGCGCAGGGACTCGGGCGGCTGGGGCTCGCGGAAGGGCGCCCCGCACTCCTCACGCTGACCCGCGACGTCGAGCCGGTCGTGGCGCGCACCGCCCGGCAGGCCCTGGCCCTCGCGGCGGAGCGGGCGGGGCCGGCGGCGGCATGAACGCCGCCGACGAGGCGGAGTGCAAGCTGCTCTCCGATCTCGTCCAGGAACACTTCGGGCTCTCCTTCTCGGGCGTGCGGCGCGACATCCTGGCATCGCGGGTGCGCCCGCGCGTGGCCGCGCTCCGCCTCGGCTCGTTGCTGGACTACTACCACTACCTCCGGTCGCACCCGCAGCGTGACGGCGAGCTCGACCAGCTCGCGCGCCATCTCACCAACAACGAGACCTACTTCTTCCGCGAGCCGCACCACTTCGAGATCATCGTCCGGCACGTCATCCCGCCCCTCATGCCCGAGCTGCGCCGCCGGCCGCTTCGCGTGCTGTCGGCGGGCTGCTCGTCGGGCGAAGAGCCGTACACACTCGCCATCGCCCTGCACGACGCCGGGCTCGAGCTGCGGGGGATCTCCTGGGAGATCGACGCGTGCGATCTCAACCGCGACCGCCTCGCGCGCGCCCGGGAGGCCGCCTACGAGGGGGGAGCCCTGCGCGCCTGCGGCGACGACACGCTCCGCCGCTGCTTCGAGGACCGGGAGGGCCGCCGAGTGCTCCGCGAGCGTTACCGGAAGGGCGTCCGCTTCTTCGAGGCCAACCTCGCCACCGCCGCGTCGGTGGGACGGCCCCCCTACGACGTGGTGCTCTGCCGCAACCTGCTCATCTACTTCGACGACGCCGGCTTCGACCGCGCGGTGCGGGTGTTGGCACGCACCCTCGCGCCGGCGGGCTACCTGCTGCTCGGCCATTCGGAGTCGCTGATCGACCGGAGCCACGAGTTCGCGCCGGTCTGGCTCGAGGGCGCCATGGTGTACCGGAAGCGCGAGGCATAGGGTGATCCGCGTCTTCGTGGTCGACGATTCCGCCTTCGCGCGCCGGGCCACGACCCGGGTGCTCGCGGCCGATCCGGGCGTACGGGTCGTCGGCGAGGCTGCCAGCGGCGCGGAGGCGCTGGCGCGCATCCCCGCCGCCCGGCCCGACGTGGTCACGCTGGACCTCGAGATGCCGAAGATGAACGGGCTGGTGGTGCTCCGGGCGCTGCTCGCCCGCGATCCCGGGCTCCGCGTCGTCATGCTCTCGGCCCACACCCAGGAAGGCGCCGAAGCCACGCTGGAAGCGCTGGCGGCCGGCGCGTCCGACTTCCTCGACAAGTCGCGCTACGGCTTGATGGATCTCGAGAGCTTCGGGCGGGACCTGGTGCAACGCGTCAGGGCCCTGGGCGAGAGCTGCCGGAAGAGCAGAGGAGTCGAAGAGCAGAAGAGCGGTGAGGCGCGTCGCGGATCGCGGATCTTCGGCTCTTCCGCTCCTCCGCTCATCGCCGACGCACGTCGGCTCGATCTCTGCGTCCTCGGCGCCTCCACCGGCGGGCCGGCGGCAATCCAGCGCATCCTCGAGCAGCTCCCCGCCGACTTCCCCGCGCCGATCGCGATCGTGCAGCACATGCCGCCGGGCTTCACCCGGCCGTTCGCCGCGCGGCTCGACGCGCACTGCCGGCTCACGGTGACCGAGGCCGAGGACGGCGAGCGTCTCGCTCCCGGGCGGGTCGTGATCGCGCCGGCGGGGCGCCATCTCACCGTCACGTCGAGCCTCGGCGTGGTGCTCTCGCCGGAGCCGGCCGACGCGCGGCACATCCCGAGCGTGAACGTGATGATGCTCTCCGCCGCCCGCGCGCGCCCCGGCCGGGTGCTCGGCGTCCTGCTCACCGGCATGGGCGACGACGGCGCCGACGGCATGGTCGCCATCCGCGCGGGCGGCGGCGTGACGGTCGCGGAGAGCGAAGAGAGCTGCGTGGTCTACGGGATGCCCCGCGCGGCGGCGAAGCGCGGCGGCGTCGAGCGGCTGCTGCCGATTCACGCGCTCGCCGAATGGCTGGCCGCCGTCAGAGCAGCGTCCCCCGGAGCAGCGCCAGCGCCACGGTGAAGTAGATCACCACGCCGGTGACGTCCACCAGCGTGGCCACGAACGGCGCCGAGGCGCTCGCCGGATCCGCGCCGACGCGCCGGAGCAGGAACGGCAGCATCGAGCCGGTCAGCGAGCCGAAGAGCACGACGCCGACCAACGACAGGCCGATCGTGAGCGCCACGAGTCCGTAGTGCTCGCCGTAGTCGCTCCAGCCCGCCGATTGCCAGATCAGGATCCGCAGCATGCCCACGGTGCCGAGTACGAGGCCCAGGGCGAGGCCCGTCGGCAGCTCGCGGAGCGCGACCCGCCACCAGTCCCGCAGCGTCACCTCGCGCAGCGCGAGCGCGCGGATCATGAGCGACGTGGCCTGCGACCCGGAGTTGCCACCGCTCGAGATGATCAGCGGAATGAAGAGCGCGAGCACGACCGCCTGGTCGATCGCGTGCTCGAACCCGCGCATCGCCGTCTCGGTGAGCATCTCCCCGACGAAGAGCACGGACAGCCAGCCAACCCGCTTTCGCACCATCTGGGCGATCCCGACCTGGGTGTAGGGCTCGTCGATGGCCTGCATGCCGCCGAACTTCTGCACGTCCTCGGTGGACTCGCTCACCAGCGCGTCGATCACATCGTCCACCGTCACGATGCCGAGCACGTGACCGCCGTCATCGAGCACGGGGATGGCGAGCAGATCGTATTTCGAGATCAGCCGCGCCACTTCCTCGCGGTCGGTCAGCGGATTGACCGTCACCGGCTTCCGGGTCTCGCCCACCTGGAGCACCGGCCGGTCGGCGTCGGCCAGCATGATGTCCCGGAGCGAGACCACCCGAACCAGCCGCTGGTCCCGCGGCTCGAGCACGTAGATCGCGTACACCGTTTCCTTGGCCGCCGCGACCTCGCGGATGTGCGTCTTCACCTGCTCGGCGGTCCAGGTCGGGGGCACGCCCACGAACTCCGTGGTCATGATCCCGCCCGCGGTGTGGGGCGGAAAGCGGAGCAGGAGGTTGAGCACGTCCCGCGTGGGGGCGGCGAGCAGGTGGATCAGCCGGGCGCGGGCCTCGTCGCTCAGCTCGCGGAAGAGCTCGACCTGCTGGTCGGCGGACAGTGCCTCGATGAGGGGCGTGGCCCGCGCGGTGTCCATGCCACCCGCCAGCTCGCCGCGCCGCTGGAGCTGCGGCTCGTCGAACACCTGGACGGCGCGGTGGAACGGCAGCGCCGTCGCGACCTTGATCGCGGCCTGAACCGGCAACCCGTTCAGCCCTTCCGCGATGTCGGCCGGGAGGAACTCGGCGCAGGCCGCCTCGAAGTCCTCTTCGTCGCCCGACAGGAGGTAGAGCAGCTCCGGCGAGAGCGGCGTGGGGCCCGTCTGAGTGGTGGGAGCGGTCATCGCACGCTGTCCTCGATCCAGGCGAGATAGGCGGGAAGGCCCGCCACGATCGGCACCGCGATGATTTCGGGGGTCTGGTACGGGTGGAGCGCACGCAGCCGGGCCTCGAGCGCCGGATACCGGGCCCGGGTGGTCTTGCAGTGGCAGTACCACTCGGCGGCGCGCTCGACGGCGCCCTGCCACCGGTACGTGCTCGCGATCGGCCCGGCGACCTGCACGCAGGCGGCGAGCCGCTCCTCGACCAGCGCGGCGGCGATCCGATCGGCGTCTTCCCGCGTGGCGACCGTCGTGGTCACCTGGCAGCAGTCGGCCACGCGGCTCGAGCGGCGCCGGGGCTACTTCGCCGGCGCCGCGCCTCCGGCCGCGGGGAGTCCCGGCGTGTCGGCGCCGCGCTTGCCGTCGTCGATCGGCAGCACCGCCGCGCGCCACCCGCTGGCGAACCGGACGGTCAGCCAGTAGCCCAGGGAGTCGGCCACTACTTCCTCGACATCGGGAAGCCTCGAGGCGTAGGCGATCGCGTCCGCCGCCTGACGCGCGCGTTGCTCGGGGGTGTCACCCCGGTAGGCGGCGGCGAACTCCCGCCCGATCGCGACCTGCTGGGCCTGCTCGCGGCCGTAGCGGGCGTACTGATCGGCCGGCACGTAGCCGTCCTGACCGGCGAGTCGGGGATAGGTCTTATAGTCTCGGCAGGCAACGAGCATTGCCAGCGCCAGGAGGGCGGCCACGGTTCGATTCATGTCGGGCTCCGGTTGGCCATAATATATAACCGGCTCTGTGGGAGAGCCCGTTCGTGGTCGCGATCGCGTCGGCGGCCGCGCGTTGGGGTTCAGTGAGCGAGCTGCCGCGATGGGTCAGGCCGAGAGATGACCCTACCCAAGTTCACGTTCTCCCTGGGAGACTCGAGTGCGATACCTCATCAATATGCTGCTGGTCCTGCACCTCGCTCTCCCTCGGGCGGCGGGGGCGCAGGAGCCCGCTGGGCCGCTCGTCGTCTTCAATGCCGGCAGCCTCGCGCAGCCGTTCCGGGAGCTGCTCCGTGCGTTTCGCGCCAAGTACCCTGAGGTGGTACCGGCGCAGGAGAACTCCGGCAGCGTGGAGGCGGCGCGGAAGCTCACCGAGCTGGGCAAGATCCCCGACGTGCTCGGCGTGGCGGACTACAACGTCATCCCGGCGCTCCTCGTCCCCGCCCACGTCACCTGGTACGTCACGTTCGCGCGGAACGCGATGGTGCTCGCGTACAGTCCGGGCGCGCCGGGCGCAGGGGAGATCGACGGCCAGAACTGGTGGCAGGTGCTGCTCCGCTCGGGCGTGCGCACGGGCCGCTCCGATCCTGCGCTGGATCCAAACGGCTACCGTGTGCTCATGGTGGCGCAGCTCGCGGAACGGCACTACCACGAGCCGGGACTTGCCGCGCGGCTGCTCGCCGCCATGCCGAAGCGCTTCATGCGTCCCAAGGAAGCCGATCTCACCGCGCTGCTCGAGGCCGGCGAGCTTGACTACATCTGGACCTACCGCTCGATCGCCGAGACCAATCGCCTGGCCTACGTGACGCTGCCGCCCGCGATCGACCTCAGCGACCCCGCGCTCGCCGAGGTGTACAGCGCGGTAAGCGTGCGGGTGCCCGGCCGGCGGCGGGCCGCCGGGGACTCGATCGAGTTCCGTGCCGAGCCGATTCTCTACGCCATCACGATTCCCACTGCCGCTCCGCACCCAACCATCGCTGCCGCGTTCACCCGGTTCGTGCTCTCGCCCGGGGGCAGCGCCATCCTGCGCCGGAGCGGCTTCCTGGTGGCCCCGCCGCAGGTGGCCGGGCCCGGCAAGCCGCCACCCGGCGTGTTCTGATTAGCTTCCAGCGGATAGCGGATAGCGGATAGCGGATAGCGGATAGCGGATAGCGGATAGCGGATAGCGGATAGCGACCTATGAGCGGCACTCCCAACATTCCCCTTCCGAAGAACGAGCCCGTGCTCTCGTATCTCCCCGGCACTCCCGAGCGCGTGTCGCTCAAGGCGATGCTCGGCACGGTCGGCGCCCAGAGCATCGACATCCCCGTCGTGCTAGGCGGGCGGGAGATCCGTACCGGCCGGACCCAGCCGGTGACCTCGCCCCACTGCCACCAGCGCGTGCTCGCCCGGGTACACCAGGCCGACCGCGCGGTCATCGGGCAGGCGGTCGACGCGGCGCTGGATGCCCGGCGCGACTGGGCCCACTGGCGGTTCGAGGACCGCGCGGCGGTCTTCCTCAAGGCGGCGGAGCTCCTTGCCACATCGCGCCGGCAGCTGATCAATGCGGCCACCATGCTGGGGCAGAGCAAGACGGTGTTCCAGGCGGAGATCGACGCAGCCTGCGAGCTGATCGACTTCCTCCGGTTCAACGTCCATTACGCGGAGCGGATCTACCGCGAGCAGCCGGAGTCGTCGCCGGGCGTCTGGAACCGGCTCGACCATCGCCCGCTCGAGGGCTTCGTGTACGCGGTGACGCCGTTCAACTTCACCGCCATCGGCGGCAACATCGCCGCGGCGCCCGCGCTCATGGGCAACGTCGTGGTCTGGAAGCCGGCGCCCACCGCCACCCTGAGCAACTGGTACGTGTACAAGCTGCTCGAGGAGGCCGGGCTGCCGCCGGGTGTGATCAATTTCGTATCCGGCGATCCGGTCGAGGTGAGCGATGTGCTCCTGTCGCACCGGATGCTGGCGGGGATCCATTTCACCGGCTCCACCGCGGTGTTCCAGAAGCTGTGGCAGCAGGCGGCGGTGAACCTGCCGCGCTACGCCGGTTATCCCCGCATCGTCGGCGAAACCGGTGGCAAGGACTTCGTGGTGGCGCACGAAAGCGCGGACGTGGACGGCGTGGTCACCGCGCTCGTGCGGGGCGCATTCGAGTACCAGGGGCAGAAATGCAGCGCGGCGTCGCGCGGCTACATCCCCGACACCATCTGGCCCGCCGTACGCGACCGGCTGGTCGCCGCGATCGGTGAGCTCCGGGTGGGCGACGTCGCCGACTTCCGGAACTTCATGGGCGCCGTGATCGACCGGAAGTCGTTCGAGAAGATCCGCGGCTACGTGGATCACGCGAAGAGCGCACCGGGCGTGCGGCTCCTCGCGGGCGGCGGCGCGGACGATTCGGTGGGCTGGTTCGTGCAGCCGACGCTGTTCGAGATCGAGGACCCGTCCTACCGTATGCTCTGCGAGGAGATCTTCGGCCCGGTGCTTGGCGTCCACGTGTATCCGGCCAGGCGCTGGCGCGAGACCCTCGAGCTGGTGGACCGCACCGGGCCGTACGCCCTCACGGGGGCGGTATGGGGCCGCGATCGCGCCGCGCTCGCCGAGGCCAACCGGGCGCTACGCAATGCCGCGGGCAACTACTACGTGAACGACAAGCCGACCGGGGCGGTCGTGGGGCAGCAGCCGTTCGGCGGGGGCAGGGCAAGCGGGACGAATGATAAGGCGGGCTCGATTCTGAACCTGATCCGCTGGATATCTCCGCGCACGGTCAAGGAGACGCTGGCGCCGCCCGGAGAGTGGCGGTATCCCTACATGAGTGAGCAGTGAGCAGCGAGCGGTGTGGGCCTGCTCACTGCTCACTGCTCACTGCTCATTGCCTGCCCTGTCCCGCACCGCCGCCGCGATCCGGTTCCCCAGGTAGGCGCACACCGCGGCCGCCACTAGCGGCAGCCAGAAGCGCATCGCGCGGTAGGTCTCCGCGCTCACGAGGTGGGTGCCGCCGCTGCCGATCCCGATGGACCGCGCCAGCGATTTCCACCGCGAATCCGTGTAGGTGTTGGCGATCCACCAGCCCACGGCGAGGCCCGCGAGGGCCGATGCCTTGGGCAGGATCGCGGGTTTGAGCTGCGCCCAGAACGCCCGGCCGAAACGCCCGGCCTCGGTGGTCGCGTTTTCGGTCCAGAGACGTCGCGTGTCTGCACCGTCACGACGCGGGCGCGGGAGTGGCAGACTGCCGGATGCGGCCGCCCGGCCCAGCGCCTCGTAGCGCGCGGCCAGCGCGCGGTGTCCCCGGAGGATACGATGCCGGAGCACGGTGCGGGTCGCGAACCCTCGCAGGGCGACCATCGGCAACATCCACGCATCGACCGCGGCGCCGTCCGCGCGATCGGCCTCGCGCGAGCGAGCGCACTCCGCCGCCAGCGCAGCGAGGTGGTCGGTCT
>JBOHSY010000446.1:0-12148 GCA_050733355.1 Gemmatimonadales bacterium
CGCCACGGGCCAGGCCCAGCGCGGCGCGACCAGGCGCCGCGGCGCCGGGGGCGTGCCGCGGAGCAGGCCGCGCTCGCGCAGGGTGCCCACCACCCGATCCTCCAGCCCGGCGGGCGGCTCCAGGTCATCGTGATCGGTCATCGCTCGTCCTCCCTGATCAGCGTGCGGAGCCGGCGTCTCGCGTGGTGGAGCTGGCTCTTGGACGTGCCCGGCTCGATGCCGAGCAGCTCCGCGATCTCTTCGTGGGTATAGCCCTCGAGCTCGTGCAGCACCACCACCTCGCGGTAGCCGGGCGGGAGCCTTGCGAGCGCCCGCTCCACGTCGATGCGCGCCGGTGCCGCCTCCAGCTCCCGGTCGGCGACCGCCGGCTCGGCCTCGAGCGGGTCCGCCATCGCATCCGCCCGCCGGCGCTCGCGGGCGCAGTTGACGACGATCGCGATCAACCAGGTGGAGAGCTGCGCGCGCCACTCGAAGGATCCGAAGCGCGCCACCGCCCGGACCCACGCGTCGTGCACGATCTCCTCGGCCACGGCTGCGTCGCCGGCCACGATACGGAGCGCCGTGCGGTAGAGGCGCGGCGTGTGGCGGCGATAGAGTGCCCGGAACGCGGGCTCGTCGCCGCCCCGGGTGACCGCCGCCACCAGGTCCCGGTCCGACGGGGTCGGCTCGCTCACCGGTCGGCGGATGTCGGCCGTTCGGGCTGCACGAATTCGCGGGTGATGATCATCAGGTTCGAGGTTGGCGTACCGCCGTCCACCAGCACCGCGCCGTTCAGGTCCGGCGTCGGGCCGAGGCCGAGCTCCGCGGCGGTGAGGTAGGGATAGTAGATCATCAGGTGCGGGCGCCACCGCCCGACCGGCGTCCCCTCGTCGTTCACCAGTTGCTGCGCGCCGGAGAGCATCCAGGAGAGCGCGGGCCGGCGCGGCGTGCGGAAGCGGCCCGACGCCAGGCCGGTCGCGATCTCGCGCTCAACCTCATCGTTCGCCATGCCGCGGTGCCGCAACTCGACCATCCGCATCTCCATCGGCAGGATGGTCGCCGCGCCTTCGGCATCGAAGCAGTGCGGCTCGATGCTCTCGACCCAGCTCCGGCTGACGTAGCACGCCACGCCGTTCGTCCCCTTTTCCGCGATTGCGTATCCCGAGTCCGTGAACACCCAGACGGTCGCGCCCTTCGACACGTCCCGGGGCGCGGCGCTCCGGGCCAGGGCGATCTCCTCGCCGCGGGGCAGGAGCTTGCGGGGGCCCCCCTGGCCAGCGCCTTTGCTCTGCGCCGGCACCGATCCCACACCGATCAACACAGCAACCGTGAAGGCCGCGAATGAACGCGAAACCGCGCGAATACTGCATCCATAACCGGCCACGTTCGCGTAATTCGCGTTCATTCGCGTTGAGTGGCGGCCGCTGTTGCGGTAGAGCATGGGACGCTCCGCATGGAGGGGTTGCCGTGAGTGAGGCGTCCGGCGGGAAGGGTTGCATGAGCCGCTCCTCTTGACATATCGGAAGACATTTCGCACGATATAGCTGGACGATATATCGCACGCTATGACTGCGGGAGGATCGAGTGGGACATCGACATCGGGATGATTGGGGGTTCGGCGACCTCTTCGGAGCCTGCGGCCCAGGCGGGTTGGGCTTCGCCTGGGGGTTCGGCGGACCGAGAGGCGGGGCGCGGCGACGCCGGAGCCAGATGTTCGAGTCGGGGGAGATCAAGTTCGTGATCCTCCGGCTCCTCAAGGAGAAGCCCCGGCACGGCTACGAGATCATCAAGGCGCTGGAGGAGCGGATGGGCGGACACTACACCCCCTCGGCGGGCACGGTCTATCCGACCCTCCAGCTGCTGGAGGACCAGGGTTACGTCCGCGCGGTCGAGACCGAGGGCCGCAGGGTGTATCACATTACCCCTGAAGGGGAGCGGTTCCTCGAGCAGAACCAGGGCGTCCTCGACGAGATCCTCGGCCGCGTGCGCGACACGCTGCACGACGTGGCGGGCGGATCCATGGGTGATCTCAACGCCGCGTTCGCGCGGCTCGCGGGGCTCACCTACAAGCAGGCGTGGCGCCGGGGGCCGGACCACCCGGCGGTCGCGCGGGTGGTGGAGATTCTCCGGCGCGCCACCGAAGAGATCGAGCGGGAGTGGGAGCGTCCGGCGGGCGAGACCGGCAGCGGAAGGAGCGCGTGACCATGGAACACGGCTGGGCGTTCTGGTGGATCATTCCGATGATGATGTTCTTCTGGTGGGGGCCGTGGGGGCGGCAGCGCCATCGCGCGCGGCCGGCGCGGGCCGAGCTGGACGAGGAGACGCGCGCCCGGCTGGCGGTGGTGGATCAGCTCGAGGCCCGGGTGTCGGAGCTGGAGAACCGGCTGGACTTCACCGAGCGGCTGCTGGCGGAGCGTACCGCTACGAGTAGTAGCGCCTGAGCTGCGCGGCTACGCCGTCGAGATCCGGAAAGAGGCGCCGTTCGTCCACACTCACGAGGTCGAGCTGATCGCGGATGCGCGGCACCTCGGCCTCGGGGATCACCAGCTTGGTCAACGCGCCGCCGAGACCGTGCTGCTCGAGGAAGCGGTCGAAACCCTGCCGCTTGTCGCTCGAGATCGTGAAGGTGGCCGACTGCACCGCGATGCGGTCGCCTAGCGAGGGCGGCTCGATCATGCAGGCGAATACCTCCGGCCCTCGTGCGCCCTGGAAGAGCGACCACGGGGTGAACGGCCGATCGCCGGGAAAGAGCGTCTCGAGGTCTTCGATCGTGAGCGCCATCGGCGGAAACCCGAAGCGCCGGTGGATCTGCTGCCAGTCGAGCCGCCACACCGCGGCATCTCCGCCGGGCCGGTGGATCAAGGTGGCGAAATGCGCCGCGACCAGCGGGGAATAGGTCCAGTCGAGGAGCCGGGTGGGCAGCCCGTGGTGCTGCGCCTGCACCAGGAGCTCCCAGTCGTTCGCGGGCGCCGCCGGGAAATGGGGTCGCGAATAGCGAACGAAGTTGCGGAAAATGTATTCCTCGAGCCCGGACTTGCTGTGGGCCGGATCGACCCCGCCCAGCCGGTCGAGGCTGGTGAGAATCGGCCAACGGGCGTTCGCGGCACCGCGGTAGACGCCGATGTCGCGGCGCCGGCCCGTGGCGGCATCGGGCTCGCTCGGCGTGACGCGGTCGACCAGCTCGCCGAGGCTGGTGACGACGATCTCCGCGATCGACATGCCTGCAAGGTACTATCGCGGCGCTTCGAGCAGCCGGCGTCGACGGGCCAGCCGATGAAGCGCGTCGGCCAGCAGGTCGATCTCGCCGAGGGTCGTATAGAGGTAGCAGGACGCGCGAACCGCCGCCGTGGTTCCCAGCCGGCGGAGCAGCGGGAGTGACGCGAGATCGCCGCCTCGCACCGCAATACCCTCTCCGTCCAGCGCTCGCACGATCTCCGCCACGGTGAACCCCTCCATAGTGAACGCGAAAACGGCGAGGCGATTGCGCGGCTCGCCGGTCCCCAGCAGCCGAAGTCCCCGCACACTGCGAAGGCGGTCCAGTCCGCGTGCGACCAACGCGCTCTCGTGCGCCCCGAGGTCGCGCATCCCGATCGAGCGAAGGAAGCGGGTGGCGGCCGCAAGGCCGACCGCGCCCGCCACATTCGGCGTGCCGGCGCCGAACTTGTGCCCGCCGTGGGAGAGTCGCGCCTCGAGATCCGCGGGATCCGTGTCCACCCCGTGCGCCATGTTGCTCCCGCCCTGGTACGGAGGCATCGCATCGAGCCGATCGCGCCGCCCCCAGAGCACACCGATACCCATCGGGCCCAGCATCTTGTGTCCGGAGAAGGCCACGAAGTCGGCGCCCATCGCCCCGACGTCCACCGGAACGTGGGGAACCGATTGCGCCGCGTCCACCAGCACGGCCGCGCCGCGCTTCCGGGCTAGGCCGCAGAGCTCGCGCACCGGGTTGACGTAGCCGAGCACGTTCGAGACGTGGGCGAACGCCGCGAGCCGGGTGCGCGGGCCGAGCCGGCGCGCGAAGTCATCGAGCTTCGGCCGGCCGAGCCGGTCGACGTCGAAGAAGCGGAGCACGGCGCCGGTCCGCCGCGCCGCGAGCTGCCACGGCACCAGGTTCGAGGCGTGTTCCGCGATCCCCAGCAGGATCTCGTCGCCGGCTCGCAGGTTCGCGCTGCCCCAGGCCGCGGCTACGAGATTGATGGCCTCGGTCGTGCCCCGTGTGAACACGACCTCGCTCGAATCCTCCGCTCCGATGAAGCGGGCCACCTCCGCGCGGGCGGACTCGTAGCGCTCGTGGCTGCGCCGCGCGAGTGTGTGGAGCGCCGCCGCCGGGTTGGCATTGTCGCATCGGGAGAAGTCGGCTACTGCATCGATGACCGCATCCGGCCGGAGCGTCGTGGCGGCGCAGTCGAGGTACGTCAGCCGGTGGCCGTTGATCCGCTGCCGGAGCGCAGGGAAGTGCTGCCGCCAGTCCTCCGTGCCGTTGGCGATGCGGCGCGGCTGCTCGGCCAGCAACGCGACGGCGGGAACCGCCGTCCCCCCGATGGTTGCCGCGCCGATCAGGCGAACGAAGTCCCGCCGGTTCCGATCCATGGTCCCCGCTCCTGTCCATACCCGCCGGATACCAGCCGGCTTGCGCACTGCGCACAAGAATGATACAATAGAATCAATGAATGATTCATTTGAATCTTTTGCGCAAGAGGGCCCCTCAGCGGTCCGCACTTGGCTCGTCCTGATGCACCAGGTCCCGCCCAAGCCGGACTACCTGCGGGTGAAGGTCCGCCGGCGCCTGCAGCGCATCGGCGCGGTCGCCCTGAAGAACTCGGTGTACGTGCTGCCCGAGCGGGACGACACCAGGGAGGACTTCGAGTGGCTCCTTCGCGAGATCGTCGCGGACGGCGGTGAGGCGACGCTCTGCTCCGCACGGCTGCTGGCCGGCACCCAGAACGCCGACCTCGAAGCCGCGTTCCGGAGCGGGTGCGATGCCGAGTATGCCGCCATCCAACGGGAAGCGGGGCTCGGGGGTCCGCCGGAACGGCTCCGGCGGCGGCTGGAGGCTGCGATGCGAAACGATTTCTTCGGCGCCGCGGGCCGGGCGGCCGCGGAGCGTGCGATCGAGGGAAAGTCACCGGATGCCGTGGGCGGGCCGCGATCGGCGGTCTGGATCACGCGGGCCGGTGTGTACATCGATCGTATCGCGAGCGCATGGCTCATCCGGCGGTTCATCGACCCGGCGGCCCGGCTGCGGTTCGTGACCGATCCGGACTACCGCGCGGCGCCGGGTGAGCTCCGGTTCGACATGTTCGGCGGGGACTACACCCACGAAGGCGACCGCTGCACGTTCGAGACCTTGCTGGTCCGTTTCGCGCTCGACGACCCCGCCCTGCGCGCGATCGGCGAGATGGTGCACGATATCGACTTGAAGGAGGAGCGCTACGCCAGGGAAGAGACGGCCGGTGTGGCGAGCATCGTCAAGGGAATCGCCCTGAGCACCGACGACGACGCCGAGCGCGTGGAGCGGGGCCTGCCGGTGTTCGACGGGCTGTGGGCGCGGCTCCGAAGCGAGAGCCCGGGCACCGCCGCCGCGTGTCCGAGTTCCAGCACGCCGTCCGCCACCTAGACGGCGAGATCGCCCCGCAGCCGGAGCCGCCGCGTGCGGCTCACGGGCGGTGCATCTCGTCCATGTGCTCCAGGACCGCTTCGGGCCGAACCTCGCGCGCGAGCTCCTCGAGCTCCGGATTCTGCGCGTCCTCGATGCCCATCTTCTCCGCGAGGGCCGTCACCAGCGTCAGCACGTGGGTCACTTCGTGCTCCGCGAGGAGGCTCGTGTGGAGGTGCAGCTCGGCACGCTCCTCCGCGAGCGCGGCCATCCGGTTCTGGCTGATGAGGACGAACGTGGCCAGGAAGATCGCCTCGACCGAGGCGAACGTGGCCAGCTTGACGAAGTCGGGATCGAAGCGCGGCCCGGGGAGCCATCCCAGGTTCACTGCCACCCAAACCCCGAAGAGCACCAGGTGCAGGCAGACGAACACCATGCTCCCGGTGAACCGGGTTACCCGATCGGCGATGCGATCCTGAAGCGGTTTGCGCCGTTCTTCGGCGGCCCGCCGTTCCACCAGCGCCCGGATGTTCCGCTCGACCCGCGACCCGACCTTCGACATGACCCACCTCGCGAGAGTGCTCCGTTGCAAGATGTGGAGCTCAGGCGGCGGCCGAGTCGGCGTGGATCACACCGGAAGAGCCGATGAGCAGAAGAGCGGAAGAGCAGATGGGGACGCTTCAGGCAGGAGCGCAGTTCATCTGCTTTTCGGCTCCTCTGCTCTTCTGCTCTTCACGACGGCTCGGATATCACGGGCCCACTGCTCGGGGTCGTCAGGGGGCACGAACGACCAGCTCTCGGCGGAGCGGCCGGTAACGGCCGTGATCCGGACCCGGTCGCCGTCGCGGCGCACCTCGACCTCCCGGCGGGTGCGCGGGGTGAGCTGGAGGCCGACCTTCTCGTTCTTGTGGATGAAGACCGTCTGGCGGGTGACGACGATCGAGGCGACCCGATCCTCCCACCGCCCGCCGCGGCGGCTCCCGTCCTCGGTGTAGCGGAACTCGAGATCGTCGGCGCGGTGCAGGAGGCTCTCGGCGGCGAAGCGCGCCTCCCGATCGGCGCTGAGCCGGCCGGTGGTCGCGCGGCATGCGAGCGCCGCGGCAAGGCCGAGGGTCAGGCCGCGCAGCATGGCTGCGCGCGACCATCGAACGGAGGCTTGCGTCATATTCATCTACGTCGAAACCGGCCGTCTCGACGGCTTGGGCCGGAGGCGTGGTACACCGACGCGTACGGACAGAATGGGCGCCCCAGCCGTTCCCCAGCTCGATCCGCCAGTGGATCGCGGTGGGCGAGAGCGAGGCCGGCCGCGACTACAGCGGGCCGGGGACGCAGGCGCCCTTCTGCTCTTCGGGTCGCTATTCGACGACGACGGCGGTGCCACTCGCGCTGACCATCAGCATCCCCCCGCTTGACCCGACCTGGATCGTCTCGTAATCCAGATCCACCGCCAGCACGGCGTTGGCGCCGAGCTCCACCGCCTGCTCCTCCATTTCCTGGATGGCGATGGACTTTGCCTTCCGGAGCTCCTGCTCGTAGGCGGCCGACCGGCCGCCGACGATGTCCCGGATCCCGGCGAAGAGATCACGGAAGATGTTGGCGCCGAGGATCGCCTCGCCGCTCACGAGTCCGAGGTAGTTCGTCACCCGCCGCCCTTCGATCGTGGGCGTGGTGACCACGAGACAACGCATGAGAGCCTCTCAGCCGCAGGGCTGCACCCGCTCGCCTTCCACGAACTCGACGGAGCCGTCGAAACGCGGGACGCGCACGACCTGCACCGGCCAGGTGATGGCCATCGTGGTCATGCAGTCGGCGCCCGGCGCGACGGCCGTCACGAACGCGCGGAGCGTGGCGCCCCGCGCGACGCTGTCGATGGTCACGGCGTGACCGCCGCTGGAGCGGGTGCCGAGCGCCGCGACCAGCAGCATCTCCTTGTCGAAGTCCACCGCAGGTACCGGTGGCGCCGGCTCCACGAGGGCGTGGGCCTGGGTCCAGAACGCCGCCCAGGCGGTGGAGTCCCGGATGACGGCGCGCGAGGGGTCACCCAGGCCCTGTCCCGTCGCCAGCACGACCGCGGTCGAGTCGATGCGGGTGACCGCCGGCTGCCGGGCCTCGTCGCCGGGCACCGGCGCGCTCCCGGAGCACGCGGCCGCGAGCGGCAGCAGGGCGAGGAGCGCGCGAGCCGGTAGCCGGCTCACGCGCCGAACGCTCCCAGGGCCGCCGCCGCGATGATGCCGTCCTGGGTCGACTGCATCCCGCTGATGCCGATCGCGCCGACGATCTGGCCGTCCACCACCACGGGCACGCCGCCTTCCAGCGTGATGATGCCGGGCATCGAGAGCAGTCCCGTTCGGCCGCCCGTGAGCGCGTCCTCCAGCGCCTTGGTCGGCCGCTTGAAGTTGGCCGCGGTGCGCGCCTTCTCGATGGCCACCCGCTGGCTGCCGGGCTGGGTGCCGTCCATGCACCGGAAATGAATCAGGCCAGCCTGCGGGTTCACCACGGCGATGGCGACGGTCCACTCGCGGCGGCGTGCCTCGTGTTCGGCAGCGTCGGCGAGCGCGGTGGCGCCTTCGAGCGTGAGCACCCGCAGTTCACGGATTCGCGGCATCGACGTCGGTCAGCTCCCTGAAGCGGGGATGGTCGCGGAGCGGGGCCCAGGTCGGATCCACCCGCAGCTCCGGCGCCGAGATCCAGGACGACACGGAGAGCAGCGGCCGGAGGAGCGCGACCGCGGACTCGGACTGGCCCGCGAGCATGTAACTCCGCGCGAGGTTGCTCATCATGAACGGTCCGGTATCGGCGTCCCGGGCGAGCGGCACGAGGTCCATCGCGCGCCGGCCGGTCCGGAGAGCGTCCTCGTGCCGGCCGAGGAAGGAGTATACCACGCCCAGTCTGGAGAGTAGCCGGGCGTCCCGCGGGGCGGCGCGGAACGCCGCTTCGATAGTTCGGCGGGCCGAGTCGGCGTGGGCGAGCCGCGCCCGCTCGTCCCCGCTGAACCAGGCCGCCTCGGCCTTGAGTAGATGGTAGCGCCCGCTGTCGCCGGCGAACGTGCCCGCCGTCACGCCGTCGAGTACGCGACGGAGTCCGCTGTCCGCGGTGACCACGGCGCCGGAGATGCGCTCCGCGGTGTAGGCTTGGCCGAACAGCCGGCCCGGTGGAATACGGGTGAGCGCGTCGCGGTATATCGCCCGGGCCCGGGCAAGATCACCCTGCCAGACGACGTACAGCATCGCCTTGTAGGCGCGGGTGTTCGACCAGTCCGGCCCGAGCGCGATGGCCTTGTCGAACTGCTGCTCGGCGTCGGCATACCGGCGCATGCGCATGTAGATGTCACCCAGGTCGAATGCGCGCGCGTCCATCAGCGGATCCAGGCGGGCCGCCTCCTCCATGAGCGCCGCGGCGTCGGCCCACTGCCCCCGCCGCCGCTTGATGTACGCCATGACGGCCAGCGTGTAGCTGTTGCTCGGCTGGCGCGCCCGTGCGGCCTCGAGCTGCTCCAGGGCCCGCTCGTAGTCGAAGAATCCCCAGTAGTGATACAGCCCGAGCGCGAGGCGTCCCTCGGGCAGGTCGGGAACGAGCGCGAGCGCGCTGTCGCCGGCGCCCTTCGCCGCGGCGAGCCGGGCGTCGGTGTGGTCGTGGTAGAGCCAGTACTGAATCGCGTAGGCGCGCCCGAGCCGCGCCACCGCGAGCGCGAAGCCCGGGTCCAGCCGAACGGCGCGTTCGTACAGCGCGACCGCCTCGGCCACTTCGGGACGGTCGGAGGTGCTCCGGATGATGGCGTTGCCGCGCAGGTACAGGTCGTACGCCTCGCTATTCGTGGTGCCGCCTTCGGCGAGCGTCGCCTGCTCCGGGCCGCGGAGCGCGACGTCCAGCGCGCCGGCTACCCGCTCGGCGATCGTGGTCTGGAGCTGGAAGGCGCCGGCGACCTCGGCGTCGTAGCGCTCGGTCCAGAGGTGGATGTCGTCGCGTACGCGAATGAGCTGGGGCGTCACCCGGAT
The DNA here is from genome assembly GCA_050733355.1 of Gemmatimonadales bacterium. GTDB lineage: Bacteria > Gemmatimonadota > Gemmatimonadetes > Gemmatimonadales > GWC2-71-9 > DASQPE01. The sequence continues at coordinate 9,571 of JBOHSY010000446.1, forward strand.
GCGCCCCGGAGCGCCGGTCGCGCGCTCCCAGCGGACGCTGCCCTCGAGCACGTACGCGGCGCCGAGCTCCGCGCCTATCTCCCGGAGTGGCTTGGACGAGGTGCGGTACTGCTCGGCGCTGGTCCGCGAGATGACCCGGAGCCCGCCCACCCCCGCGAGCCGGCTGGTGATCTCCTCGGTCAGGCCGTCCGCGAAGTACTGCTCGTCGGCCGGGCCGAGATTCTTGAAGGGGAGCACGGCGACCACCGGCGGCGCGGCGGCGGCCGCCGGGAAGAGCGGAGGAGCCGAGGAGCGGAAGAGCAGCTGGCGCAAGCCGAACACGGTGGCTGCCGCCAGCAACGTGGCGATGCCTGCCCTCCACCACCAGCGGCTCTTCGGCTCTTCGGCTCCTCCGCTCTTCGGCGGGTTACGGAGCGCCGCCGCAAATTCCGCTGCCGTCGCGAAGCGGTCGTCCCGGCTCCGCGCCATCGCCCGCCGCACCACGCGGTCGATCCCCCCCGGCACGTCGCCCTTGAGCTTCCGGGCCGAGGGCGGCTCCTCCACCAGCCGGCGCACCAGCACCTCGCGGACATTGGCGCCCTCGAACGGCGGGCGGCCGGTGAGCGCCTCGAACACCACCGCGCCGAGCGCGTAGATGTCGCTCCGCCCATCGTAGGCGCCGGTGCCCGTGGCCTGCTCCGGACTCATGTACAGCGGGGTCCCCACTGCGATCCCGGTCTCGGTGAGCGAGGCCCGCTCCCCCGACGTCACCGGGTCGAGCGCACCGGCGATCCCGAAGTCCGCGAGCAGCGGGTGCCCCCGGCCGGTGAGGAGGATGTTCTCCGGCTTGATGTCGCGGTGGACGATACCCGCCGCGTGCGCGTGCGCCAGCGCGTCGGCCACCGCGGCGCCGAGCGCCGCCGCCTCGGCCGGGGGCAGCGGGACCCGCTCGGCGAGCCGGTCGCGGAGCGAGCCGGTGTCGACCAGGGGCGTGACGTACCAGAGCCGGCCGGCATCCGCGCCGGAGTCGAACAGCGGGAGGATGTGGGGATGCTGGAGCCGGGCGGCGACCCGGATCTCGCGCTGAAAGCGCTCGACCCCCACCGCGGAGCCGAGCGCATCGTGCAGCACCTTGAGCGCGACGCGCCGCCCGTGCCGGAGGTCGTGCGCCAGGTAGACCGACGCGGTGGCACCCCGGCCCAGCAACGACGCGATCGCGTACCGCTCGGCGAGCGCGCGCGCGAGGACGTCGATCGAGGCGTCCGCTACTGCCGGGCCGCGTCCGCCGTTCGCGGGGCGGTCAGGTGCTTCGCCAGCCACGCATGCACCTCGGCATAGAAGAACCGGCTGTTCTCACCCTTGAGGATCCAGTGGTTCTCGGCCGGGAAGACGATCAGCCGGCTGGGGATCCGCAGCCGCTGCAGCACCGTCCAGGTCTCCAGCGAGTTGTTGAGCGGCACCCGGTAGTCCTTTTCGCCCACGGTCACCAGCATCGGCGTGCGGAAACTCTTCGCCCGGCGAACCGGATTCTGCTCCCGCCACAGGCGGGTGCCTTCCCACGGCGGGCCCCCGTAGGACACCTCTCGCGAGTAGTTGACGTCGCTCGTCGCCCACTGCGACTCGGCGTTCATCAGGCCGGCGTGATTGATCAGGCAGCGGTAGCGCGTGGCCGTCGCCTGGAGCCAGTTGGCGAGATGTCCGCCGTAGCTCGCGCCTCCAGCGCACTGCCGGTCCCGGTCGATGAATGGAAAGCGCCGGATCGCCTCGTCCGCCGCCTGATTGATCTCATCGGCCGGGGTTGCGAACGGGTCGCCCTGAACGCCCTGGGCGAACGCCTCGCCGAACCCGGTGGACCCCGTGTAGTTGGTGAGCAGGACGACGTAGCCGGGCGCGCCGAGAAGATGATAGTTCCACCGCAGGAAGAACTCGTCCCGCCACATGTTGTGCGGGCCGCCGTGCATCATGACGTACAGCGGATACTGCCGGGCGGAGTCGAAGCCGGGCGGCAGCACGACCAGGTTGTGGATGGACCGGCCGCGCCGGCTCCTGAACCTGAACGTCCGCACGGGCTGCCAGTCGATCGAGTCGGCGCGCGCTCCATTGAAGTCGGTGAGCGCCGTACGCCGGCCACCGGCGTCCAGGCGGAAGATTTCGGCCGGGCGCACGGCGCTGCCCCAGCGCGCGAAGAGGGCCGTCGCCGGCGCGGCGCGCGGGATCGCGAGCGAGGTGTACACCCCCGCGTCGAGATCGTGCGCGAGGCGCACCGCGCCGCCGGCGGTCGCCACCTGGTACAGCTTCTCGTGGCCCGCATCCTCCGCGGTGAAGTAGAGGGAGTCGCCGGACGGCGTGAACGCCCAGCTCGACACGGAGCGGTCGAGCCCGGCCGTGACCACCCTGCGCGGCCCGGGGCCGGGCCAGGTCCAGACGGCGATGCGGTCGTGGGTGTAGAGCTTGGGACCCTTGAGCTCCACGACCGCCGCGAGTGTGCCGCCGTCGGGCGAGAACGCCGGTCTGCCGTAGCTGTCCGGCCCCGACGTGAGAGGTCGGGGCTCGCCGGTCGCAACCGGCACGAGGAAAAGGTCGCTGCGGATGATCTCGG
>JBOHSY010000447.1:0-21062 GCA_050733355.1 Gemmatimonadales bacterium
CTCATACGCGCTCCCGATCCTGGTGGCCGTGTGCCTAACGACCCGCATTTCAGCTGCAGCCGCGCTGCCGCCAGCCGGCGCGGACGGTTCCCACCAAGATATGTCCGGCCGCGCCGACTGGCGAAATCAGCGCGCGGCTGTCAGCTGCAAATGCTTGTTAGACCGCGCCGTTAGCATCCTGCTACTCGAGGTCCGGAAGCTCTCCGCGGCCCAACAGGAGACGAATGCTCCGTGGCCTGCCGGGCTCCCGCGAAATGAGGCCATGCGCCTCAAGTGTGAGTATCATCTGATGGACGGACGGCGGCGTGACCTTGAAGTATTGCTGCAACTCCGACTCCGCCGGGGCCCGGCCGTGAATCTTCGTGTAGTAGTAGATGAACGCGAGGTACTGGCCCTGCTTGACCGTGAACCGGCTCGTGACTCGCCCTACCACTCGGCGTCCTGATCGTCGGGAGCAAAGCCCTTCACTCCGAACGCGGCGAGCGACTCGGGCTTGTTGATAACAAGCTCGGCGATGGAGGCTACCAAGGATGCCGCCGATCGCCGCGACAATTCCTCAAGGAACGGCCCAAGGTCAAAGAAGCTCCCTGGATTCACCCGCCACGTGCTGCGCAGAGCGCGAAGGTGTTTGCAGGGGACCTCGGTTGAAGGGCAAGAGCAGTGACCGCGCAACTGTCGCCCGAGTGTGAGTTGCGTGCGATACGTGCCATAGTTGCCGTCGATACGCACTGAGAGCTGTCGCCTGTACAATAAGCGCTGGCTCATGAGCGGGCTGTCGACGTACTCGGCTGCTGGATCTTCTCGCTTGGCCAGGGGCTTCCCGCGTGACATGGATGTTGGCCTCGGCGCGGTCTAACGGCCCGCGTTTCAGCCGCGAAGGCGCGGCCTCTCCTACTGCTTGGGGGTCTTCTTGTGGGACGCGCGCCGCGCCTTCGTCGGCTGCAAACGCTTGTTAGACAGCGCCCTCGCCGCCCCCGGCCGGTGCCACTCCGCCGCGACCCGCTCCGCCAGGAAGACCTTGAGGAGCGACTGGTACGGCACATCGCGCTTGTTCGCCAGGGCTTTCAGGTCGGCCAGCAGGGGCGCGGGCAGGCGCAGGGAAATCGTCTCGGTGGACGGCTTCAGGTTGGGGAAGGTGATCACCGCGGCCCGCGACCAGTCCACGTAGTCGGTGGAATCGTGGGTTTCCCAGAACTCCCGTTCCTCGGCCTCGGACCGGAACTCAGGAATCGGCTTCAGGGGGCGCTTGGGCTTGGCCATAGATGCGTCGCTCCACCGGACTCATGGACCGGGCGGAGATCACGCGGACGCGTGGTCCCCGCACCGTAAAGACCACGGCGAGCCGCCGCTGGGCGTCGGTCTGCCCCAAGGCGATGAACCGTGGCTCCTGCTGGGAGTGCTTGACGTCCAAGGCGAGCAGCCGAGGGCGATTGAGCAGGGTCTGCTCCGCCTCGACCTGACGGACCGCGTGGCGACGCCAGTTCTTGTCGGAGTTGCCCTCATCCCACTCGAAGCCCTCCACTCCGGCGAAGAACTCGTCGAGGACTCCCATAGCTGATGTATATGGTAGTGATATACGTATGTCAAGGCTGGAGGCGGGCCAGGCGCCGGCAATTCGTCGCGCTGTCTAACTTGTAAGTGGACCGACATCCCTGGCCATTGATCACGCACCAACATCACCCACCGCAGTCTATTCCGCCATTCCTGCATCCACACTCACGCCCAGGCGGTCCGCCGGGCTCCGGACCCCTCGGCCTCCCCGGTTCAGGACATGGGTGTAGATCATCGTGGTCGTCACGTCCCGGTGCCCCAAGAGCTCCTGCACCGTCCGGATGTCGTACCCGGCCTCGAGCAGATGAGTCGCGAAGGAATGCCGCAGGGTATGACAGCTCGCCCGCTTCCCGATCCCGCTCGCCCGGACCGCCGCCGTCATGGCTCGCTGCACGACCGACTCATGGAGGTGGTGCCGCCGGATGCGACCGCTCTCCGGATGCCGGTAGGTCCGCCTCGCCGGAAAAGCCCACTGCCACGGCCACGACAACCCCGCCTTGGGGTACTTGGCGTCCAGACCCTCCGGCACCTCGACCCATCCGCCACCTTCCACCAAGTCCCGGTCATGCAACGCCTGGACCCGCGTGAGATGCTCCCGAAGCGGCCCCCGCATCGTCTCGGGAATGACGGTGACCCGGTCTTTGCCGCCCTTGCCCCGCCGGACAATCAACTCACCCCGCTCCAGGTCGAGGTCCTTGACTCGTAGCATGAGGCACTCGGTCAACCGAAGCCCGCTGCCATACAGCAACAGGCCCACCAGGCGATGGGTGCCCCGGAGCAATTCCAGGACCCGCGCCACCTCATCCGGAGTCAGCACCACCGGCAGCGTGGTGGGCACCCGCCCCCTCGGCAGACGCCCCAATGCCTCGAGCGACCGGCCGAGCACGTTGCGATAGAGAAAGAGCAGCGCGCTGAGGGCCTGCTGCTGGGTGGCCGCCGACAGGTGTCGCTCCACCACCAGATGAGTCAGGAACCGCCGCACCTCGGCGGGTCCCAGTGCGGAGGGGTGCCGGAGGCCACAGAACCGGACGAACCGCTTGGTCCAGTAGACGTAGGCAGCTTCGGTGCGGCGGCTCAAATGCTGGAGGCGCAGGTTGGACTGCAACGATTGCAGGAGGGGCGACTTGTACTGCATTCGGGCCTGCTGAATTCGGGCCTGCTGAGAATGACCCCCGCAATATCGAGCGGTCGGTCCCAGCCTCCCGGCTCAATTCTATCCCCCTGGGGACCGAACAACGCGGCAGCGGACGACGCCCGGCTCGGCCGCTGCATCCGACCCGCAGCCCGGTGGTCTGACCCGCAGGACCCGCGTCCCAGTTGTGACGCATCAGTTCAGGCGCCCTCCCGGGCATACATGATGCCTCGACAACACTTGCCGAAACTAGCCGAGCAGGGGAGAGGAGAATCTCGAACGCGATGAGGAGGATCACGATCCACTCAAGCGCCTCGAGCCGCCGGATCGCCGCGCGGTCGCTCAGCTTGCCGTAGATGCCTCCAGGGTCTGAAGCTTGCGCCTGATGCCCGCGTCCCAGTCGGCGAGGTGCAGCCGGTCCGAGATCAGGCGGTACAGCCGGCTGAGGTACTGGTCGCCCACCAGCTTCAGCGCGTTCGTCACGCGCTGGAAGAGGACGGCGGCGTCCGCCTGCAGTTCGCCCACGTGGTCGAGGTCGCGGGTCGGCAGGCGGAGACCCGCGAGCCCGCCGCGGGCGCTGCGCGCGAGCGCGTCGTAGGCTTGGTTCAGCGGCGCGTCCAGCTCGGCGTCGAGCCAGCGGAGCTGGAGGAGCTGCACGTTGGCGAATTCCAGCACGAGCCGCGCCTCGTCCGGTTCGGGACGAGCAGAACGGCGGTGTTCCAGTCCACGACGGCGAGATCGCCCGGACTTACGCTGAGGCGGGCGGCGAGGGCGTCATCCACTTCCTGGGCCGACAGGGAGGAGCGCTCGGCGCGAAGCGTCCGCGCGAGCGTCAAGCCCCACCCGCGAAGGAGATCGGCGCCTTCCCCCGGCGGGTCCAGCCGTTCCAGCTGGAATGCGACGTAGTCCTCCACGGTCGCGGCGACGCGTGGCCGCGTGACCGCCGGCGCGATGGCCGTGAGGATGGCGTCGATCCGGGCGCGAGCGTCGGACCGCAACTCGGCGTTCCGTAGAGCCGATGGCTGAGGTCGACGAGTTCCTCGAAGGTCGCCCCGGCGATGGGGAACGCGAGGGCAACCGAGGCGGCGCCGAAGTCGTACAGCACGAGGTCGGCGGCGGCGCAGGAGCGGCCCCCCACATCCGCGCCGACGCCGGCCTGTGTGAGCCGAAGCGGGGCGGGCCGGTAGGAGAAGTACTCGGGGGCGCGCCGGCTCGGCCGGATGGTCTGACGCACCGTCTCGGACAGCAGGCGCTCGCAGCGATCAAGGTCGATCACTGGCGGAGCTCGAACGCGAACGTGACGATGCAGGTGCCGGCGCCGACGGTGACCATCTGAATACGATAGCCTGCCGAAAGTGTCGTGGAAGGGCGGCCGCGGCTGCGGGATTACGGCGCTCCGGCCCCTGCATTATTATCCGCGGTCCATCCCCATCTCCATCCATTGTGTGAGGCGCGCCTGCCCGTGACTACCGTGCTGACCCCCACCTCGTTTTCCACGTCCAAGAACGGCTCCTCGACCACGCCACCGCCCCGTGTCGACGCGATCTTCGGCAGCGACACGTTCTCCCGCGCGATCATGCGTCAGCGGCTCCCGAAAGAGGTGTACCGCAGCCTCCTGCGCACCGTCGACGGGGGTGAGCCGCTTGATCCCGAAGTCGCGAGCGTGGTGGCCGCCACGATGAAGGACTGGGCGATCGAGAACGGCGCCACCCACTTCACGCACTGGTTCCAGCCGCTCACCGGGCAGACGGCGGAGAAGCACGATTCGCTGATCACGCCGGACGGACAGGGCGGGGTGGTGTTCAACTTCAGCGGCAGCGACCTGGTGCAGGGCGAGCCGGACGCCTCGAGCTTTCCGTCCGGCGGCCTCCGCGCCACGTTCGAGGCCCGCGGCTACACGGCGTGGGACGCGACCAGCCCCGCGTTCCTGATGCGGAACCAGAGCGTGGTGACGCTCTGTATCCCCACGGCGTTCGTCTCCTGGACGGGCGAGGCGCTGGACACCAAGATCCCGCTGCTCCGCTCGGTCGAGGCGCTGTCCAAGCAGGCGCTTCGGATCCTCCGCATCTTCGGGACCGCCGGCACGGCGTCCCGGGTGTACACCACCGTCGGGCCGGAGCAGGAATACTTCCTCGTCGATCGCGAGCTCTACTTCAAGCGCCCCGATCTGGTGGCGTGCGAGCGCACGTTGTTCGGCGCCAAGCCGCCCAAGGGGCAGCAGCTCGAGGACCATTACTTCGGCAGCATCCCGGCGCGTGTTCTCGGCTACATGGGCGAGGTCGAGCACGAGCTCTACCGGCTCGGTGTGCCGGTCAAGACCCGGCACAACGAGGTGGCGCCCGGCCAGTACGAGATCGCCCCGCTCTTCGAGACCAGCAACGTCGCCAGCGATCACCAGATGCTGATCATGGAGACGCTCAAGCGGGTGGCGGTGCGCCACGGGCTGGTCGCCCTGCTGCACGAGAAGCCGTTCGCCGGGATCAACGGGTCGGGCAAGCACAACAACTGGTCGATGTCCACCGACACGGGCGTCAACCTGCTCGATCCGCAGGACGAGACGCACACGAACCTCGAGTTCCTGACGTTCCTGTGCGCCGTCATCCGCGCGGTCGATCTCCACGCGGACCTGCTCCGCGCGTCCATCGCGTCGGCGGCCAACGATCACCGTCTCGGCGCGAACGAGGCGCCGCCGGCCATCATCTCGATCTTCCTGGGCGAGATGCTGACCGACCTGCTCGCGCAGATCGAGAAGGGGCAGCTCAAGCGCACGCTTCGGGGCGGGATGCTCGACATGGGCGCGAGCACGCTGCCGCAGCTTCCGCGCCACTCGGGCGACCGGAACCGCACGTCGCCGTTCGCCTTCACCGGAAACAAGTTCGAGTTCCGTGCGGTGGGGTCGAGCCAGAGCATCGCGTGGCCCAACACCGTGCTCAACACCATCGTCGCCGAGTCGCTCGACTTCACCGCGACCGGAATCGAGAAGGCGGCGGGCAAGTCGCCGACGCCGGACCGGCTCCAGCGGAGCGTGCTCGGCGTGCTCCAGCGGATCATCCGCGAGCACAGGCGCGTCATCTTCGACGGCGACAACTACTCGGCCGAGTGGCACGTGGAGGCGGAGCGCCGGGGCCTGCCGATGCTCCGGAACTCGGTGGTGGCGCTGCCGGTGCTGCGGCAGAAGAAGAACGTCGACCTGTTCAAGAAGTACGGCGTGATGAGCAGGGTCGAGGTCGAGAGCCGGCTGCACATCGGCCTCGAGCGGTACGTGAAGCAGATCACGATCGAGGCCGAAATGATGGGGCACATCGCCCGCACGCAGATCCTGCCGGCGGCGCTCCATCATCAGGCGTTGCTGGCCGAGGCCGTCGCCAAGACGCAGGCGGCCGGCGTGCCCGCGGCCGATCAGAAGGCGGCGCTCGAGCGCTTCGTAGGCTACGCGAACCGCCTCCGCGATGCGATCGGCGCGCTCGAGGAGGCCATGGGCCGCGAGGACGCCGACGCGCTGGTGCATGCCCGGCACATGGAGGAGGCCGTGATTCCCGCGATGGTGGAAACCCGCGAAGCAGCCGACCACCTCGAGACCGTGGTGACGGCGGAATACTGGCCGCTGCCCACGTATCGGGAGCTGCTGTTCCTCAAGTAGTGCTAGTGCTAGTGCTAGTGCTGGGGCTGATGTAAAACGGGCTCCGAGTCAGATCGGAGCCCGGCTCACGCTGGCACCAACACCAACCCTAGCACTAGCACTGGCACTAGGCGGGCCACGTCGGCGGGCGCTCGCGCGTGAGGAGGAAGAGCTCGGTCGGGCAGGTGGACGGGGTGAGCACGCCGGCCATGGCCTGGAACGCCGCCGCCTCGCCCCCTTTGGCGCTGGGATCGAAGTAGACCGCCATCGCCTCGACCAGGGGCGCGCGGTCGGTCCGCTGGAACTCCTCGAACTCCGGGTCGTAGGTCGACTCCCGGCACTCGAGCACCACCGGCACCGCGCCGTCGAGCCAGCAGGGCAGCGCAGCCAGGTCACGAAGCAGCTGCTCGCTGAGGAGGAAGCTCTCGCCGCTTTGCGTCACACAGCCGAACCGGAACCGTCCCCGCTCGTTCCGCCGGTGGATGACCGCGCCCCACTTGAAGCCGGGGCGTTCGTGACCATGCCACTCCATCACTCGGAGCAACTGCTCGCGCAGCGCTTCTACGACCAGCGGGGACTGCATGGCTCCACTCCGGCAAAGGTTGCCTCGGACGGCGAGCACCGGTCTGCGGCCGACTGGGGTTGCATAAGCCGGGCCAATCCTGCACGCCACCGCGCGCCGCCACTATGCGGGCGGCAAAGCTCCATAGGTCGTGCCCGCAATCACATCCCGGCGCCCCCGCGCGACCAGCGGAGGGCTCTTCTGGCGCAACGACTTATGGTCTGCTGATGCAATGCCGAGAAGCGTGATGGAGTTCCGGGCGGGGACGGCCGACCCGGCGGTCCGGCTCTCGCGTTCTGCGTGGGGGGGCGGTCAGTGGTGCCGGGCCAAACTGCCGGCCGGACGGTCAGTCGTCGAGGTAGGTCTCGTCCATGTAACACCACCGCCAGCGCTCGCCCGGCTCGAACGACTGCACGATCGGGTGCCTGCTCTGGCGGAAGTGCGCGGAGGCATGTCGGTTCGGCGACGAGTCGCAGCAGCCGACATGCCCGCAGCTCAGGCACAGGCGGAGGTGGACCCAGCGCCCGCCGGTCGCGAGGCACTCCTCGCATCCGTCGGGGGTGCGGGGGGGCACGTCGCGGATTGCGCCGAGATGGGCGCAGGGACCAGTCATCGGTTGCACGTTGACGCGGGTGCGCCGGCTCGGCTAACTTGGCCCCGGTCAACGACTCAGGACAGGTGGCCGAGTGGTTGAAGGCGCACGCCTGGAGAGCGTGTATACCTCAAAAGGGTATCGCGGGTTCGAATCCCGCCCTGTCCGTTGCGAGTTACGAGTTTCGAGCTTCGTGTAACCCGCCACTCGTAACTCGTAACTCGTAACTCGTAACTCTAGTATACCCGCACCAGCGACTGCCCGAGCAACTGGGTGACTGACACCGTCACCTCACTCCCCGGCCGCAGCACCAGCGATTCGCTCACGAAACTGCGCCGGCCCGCGATCGGCGTGGCCACCAACCGCACCCGCCCGCTGTTCAAGAGCTGCCCCCAGGGGATCTGAAAGTCGCCCCGCGTCTGCGCCGTGACCAGGCCGAGGCGCTGCGGCTGGCCGTCGCGCACCAGCGAGACGACCACATCGTCGGTGCGGCGATTCTCCGCCACCACCGTCACCGGCACGGTGGCATCGATCGGCTCCACGTCCTTGCCCTCCCGGTTGGCGCCGCAGGCGGTCACGATTCCCAGCGCCACCATCGTCCACACGGCTCGCATAGCTTCCTCATCTTCGCATCGGGTCACTTGCATATCGAACCACGGCTCGAGAATACGAGTTCCCGCCGAGTGATGCGACCAGCATGGGCGGACTCGGCAGATCCGTCTTTCCATTCCATGGATGTCCGACGCCGTCCGACAGACGCCGCTCCGGCTGTCGCTTCCGCCGCCGCCGCCATAGCTTGAGCGTCATGCTCGACCTCCTGCGGCGCTCCCGGCTGCTCTCGCTGGCGTTGCTACTCGCAACGCCCGGCGCTGCCGGTACGGTGATCCAGGCGGCGCATTCGTGTCCGGCGCGGGCGCCGTGGCTGTCTCGATCGGGCGACGCGCCCGACGCCCATCACCACGGCAGCCACGGCTCGGAGCCGGACGCACCCGCCGAATGCCACTGCATCGGCGCGTGCCACGCCGCCTCCGCGTGGGCGGCGCCGACGGGCGGGCCAGTCGTTCCCATTCGACTGGTGGCGCAGATCGTCGCCGTGCATCCGGCCGACACGGCGCGCGCGCCGGCCGCTCTGCCGTACCGCTTCCTCCCCCCAGCCACCGCTCCTCCGCTCGTCTGACGGGGCGACCAACGCCCCCGCGCGAGTGTACGGCCCACCGGGCTTCCCGGTGCGGCCCTGACGTGAACGCCCGCTCTCGTGGGTGGGCCTCGACGTGGAGCGATACGAATGATGCAATGGCTTCGAGCTGCGCTGCTGGCGTTGCTCGCCGCGCCCAGCGGGTGGAGCGCGCGGCCGGTCAACGCCCAGGACCGGGCTGGGGCGGACTCGGCGGACATGGCCCCGCACGCCGCACGGATTCCGGACGTCACGGTGATCGGGACGCACTCGGATCTCGCCGAAATGCGGGAGCAGATCGCCGACGTCGCGGGAGGGGCGGCGCTGGTGGGGCCGGAACGCATCCGGGCGACCCGGCAGGCCAACCTGCACGACGTCCTCCGGCTGACACCGGGCGTGTACGTGCAGCCACGCTTCGGCGCCGCGGATGAGAGCCAGCTGTCCATCCGCGGCTCCGGACTCCGCAATAACTTCCACCTGCGCGGCGTCAACATCCTCGTCAACGGGATGCCATACCGGAATGCCGACGGCTTTACCGACTTCGAGTCGCTGGAGCTGCTGACCGCCGAGGCGATCGAGGTGTACAAGGGCGCCAACGCGCTCCGCTACGGCGGCTCGACGCTGGGCGGCGCCGTCAATCTCACGACCAAGACCGGCTACACCGCCAGGCCGCTGGAGGCCTATGCCCAGGGCGGCAGCTTCGGCTTCCTCAAGGCGCAGGCGGCGAGCGGCGGACACCGCGGCAACTTCAATTACTACGCGAGCTACGCCCGCACGTCGCTCGACGGGTACCGGGCCTGGTCCGATCAGGGACGTCACCGGATCAACGCCCATCTCGGATACCGGTTGTCGCCCCGGGTGGATCTCCGTTCGTTCTACTTCTTCGCCCGGGTGCGCGAGCACCTGCCGGGCGCGCTCACGCCCGAGCAGTTCGCGAGCGACCCGCGGGGTGCGGTGGCGAACAACGTGACCAACCGGTGGGGGCGGGATTACGACCTGCATCACGTCGGCGTTCAGCTCCGGACGCAGCTGTCGGCGACCCAGCGGCTCCAGATCTCTCCGTACTTCCAGTACCGCGACATCGACCATCCGATCTTCCGGGTCATCAACCAGCAGAGCCGGGACCTCGGTGCGGAGGTGCGATACGAGAACAGCGGGCGCCTCGGCCGGCTGGCCAACCGGCTCACCGTCGGCTATCAGCCCTCCCACCTCGACCTGGACAACCGGCAGTTCGACAACCTTGGTGGCGCGCACGGGGCGTTGCGCAAGGAGCAGAACGACAAGGCCGCCGGTCACGCGGTCTACGCCGAGAACGCACTCGGCGTGACCGACCGCCTGACGGTGGTCGGCGGCATCCGGTACGACCACTCGGTGCGCGAGGCCCAGGACTTCTTCCTGTCGGACGGCGACCAGTCGGACCGGCGCAGCTTCAGCGCGTTGCTGCCCCGGGTCGGCCTGCGGTACGACGTGGCCGACGGCGCGGTCCGGCTGTTCGCCAACGCGAGCCGGACCTGCGAGCCGCCGCTGCTGCTGGAGCTGAACAGCCTCACGGTCCCCGGCTTCATCGATCTGCGCGGCCAGGATGCCTGGCAATTCGAGGTCGGCACCCGCGGCCAGGCGGGGCACGCGACGTGGGATCTGTCCCTGTACGACGTCGAGCTGTCCGACGAGATCCTCAATGCGAACGTCACCCCGTTTCCGGGAGCCCCGTTCACCGTCCCCACCTACCGGAACGCCGAGCGCACCAGGCACTATGGCGTGGAGGCGGGGCTCGGCCTTACGCTGCCGAGCACGCTGTTCACCGGCCGGGACGGTGGCGACGCCCTGGCGCTCCGCCTGGCGTGCACGTTCGCGAACTACACGTTCGTGCGTGACAGTACCTTCGACGGGAACGACATCCCGGGCGCTCCGGCGCACTATCTCACCGCCGAGCTCCGCTACGCTCACCCGGCCGGCTTCACCGTGGCGCCGGTGCTCGAATGGGTGCCCCGGAGCTACTTCGTGAACAGTGCGAACACCGAGCGGAACGCCGCCTGGGCGACGCTCGGCCTGCGCGCCGAATGGACGTTCCCGCGGCCGGGGCTCACCGTTTTCGCGGAAGGCCGGAACCTCACGGATACGCGCTACGCCGCGTCGGTGCAGGTGGACAACGCGGCACGACAGTATCTCGAACCGGCGGACGGGCGGGCGGTCTATGCCGGCCTCCGCCTGAGCCGCTGAGCCGGAGCACCGATGACTTTACTTCGTGGTTGCCGCCTCCTCGCGGCGCTGGTGCTCGCCGCGTCCGGCTGTCGTGGCGAGCGGCTCGACACCGAGCCGCTCGCGAGCGCGCCGGTCGCGGGCATGTCACAGTCCGCCGACGCCGCCCTCACCGTGGATCCCGGCTCGGGAGACCTGCTGCTGAGCTGGGTCGGGGGCGATGAGCGCGCGTGGGCGGTCTTCTTCGCGCGATCCACCGATGGCGGCAGCAGCTGGTCCACGTCGGCTCGGGTGGCCGGCGGTCCCGAAGCGCCCGGTGAAGTGCATCCGCATGGCGAGTCCTCCCCGCGGCTGGTGGCGGGTTCGGGCGGCCGGATGGCGCTCGCATGGCCGACCAGCGTTCCGGTGGCGGGTCGAAAGTGGCCTGCCACCATGCTGCGGCTCGCGCGGTCTGCGGACGGCGGGCGGACCTGGTCGGCACCGACCACGCTGAACGACGACACCACCGGCGTGCCGGTCAGCCATCAGTTCCACGGCGCCGCGTGGCAGGGTGATTCCGGCCTGGTGGTCGCGTGGCTGGACGAGCGTCACGTCGCGGAGATGCCGGCAGCCGCCCGCGAAGCGCCCGGCGGAGAGCCGGACGCCACCATCTATGCAGCGGTCTCGCCGGATTTCGGCGGCCGCTGGGCGCCCAACGTCCGGCTTTGGGGCGCCGCATGTCCCTGTTGCCGCGTCAGCCTCGCGCGCGGGCCGACCGGCACCGTGACCGCTGCCTGGCGACAGCACTTTCCCGGCAGCATTCGTGACGTCGTCATCGCTCCGGTGGAGGCGGAGCCGAGGGCGCCCGCGCGGGTCCACGAGGACGAGTGGGCGTACCCGGGATGCCCCCACACCGGACCGGCGGTAGCCGTGACCGCCCCCGGCGTGGTGCACACCGCCTGGTACTCCGGAAAGCCGGGTGCGAGCGGAGTGTTCTACCGGCAGCTCGGGTCGGCCGGCGATTCCGCCGGTCCTCTGGTTCCGGTGCTCGAGGCGGATCATGTGCCGACGGTGCACGCCGCGGTCGTGCCGCTGGCGAACGGCGGGGCGCTCGTCGCGTACGACGTCGGCCCCGGCGGCGGACGCGTCGTCCGGGTGGCGCGCATCTCCCCGAGCGGTCGCCGGCTTGCGGACGCGACGGTGGCCGGTCGGAGGGCGGCGCCTAGCCTCAGCTCGCACTGGTGTCGCCGGGCATCGCGGTGCTCGCCTACACGCTGACCGTGGGGAACACGCGCGCGGTGAAGGGCGTCAGGGTCCGCATCCCCATGTGACACCTCGCGGTTGTGCGACGTCTGACCGGGCGCTAGCTTCCGCGCCCGATGCCCTCCCGTACTCCGCTTCTGGACGAGCGCGCGATCGCTCGCGCCTTGTCGCGCATGGCCTCGGAGATCGTCGAGCGCAGCGGCGGCACCGAGGACGTAGTGCTCGTCGGCATCCAGCGGCGCGGGGTCGAGCTCGCCGAGCGGCTCCGGCGCCACATCGCGCAGGCGGAAGGCGGTTCCGTTCCGGTCGGCAAGCTCGACATCACCCTCTATCGAGACGACCTCCAGACGGTCGGTCCTCGGCCCATCATCGGCGAGACCAGCCTGCCGGATCTCGATGGCCGTACCATCGTCATCGTGGACGATGTGCTCTACACCGGCCGCACGGTGCGGGCCGCGCTCGACGAATGCGCCGACTTCGGCCGGCCCCGCCGGATCCTGCTCTGCGTGCTCATCGACCGCGGCGGGCGCGAGCTGCCGATCCAGGCCGACGTGGTCGGCGCGACGGTGCGGAGCGGCCCGGGCGACCGGGTGGACGTCCTGGTGTCCGAGCTCGACGGGCGCGACGCCGTCGAGCTGGTGCGGGAGGCCTAGATGGGCGCCGCGCTGCCGAAGGACCTCACCGGCCTCGAGTACCTGAACGCCGACCAGATCCGGCTCATCCTCGACACGGCCGAGCCGTTCAAGGAGGTGAGCGAGCGGCAGATCAAGAAGGTGCCCGCCCTCCGCGGCAAGACGATCGTCAACCTCTTCTTCGAGGCGTCCACCCGCACACGCATCTCGTTCGAGTTCGCCGAGAAGCGGCTCTCGGCCGACACGGTCAACGTGGCGGCGTCGGGATCCTCGGTCTCCAAGGGCGAGACGCTGGTGGACACGGCGCGGAACCTCGAGGCCATGCGGATCGACATGGTGGTCATCCGCCACGCTGCGTCGGGCGCCGCGCAGTTCCTCGGCCAGCGGATTCGCTCCAACGTCATCAACGCGGGCGACGGCAAGCACGAGCATCCTACCCAGGCGCTGCTCGACATGCTCACCCTGCGCGACCGGTTCGGGCGGCTCGCCGGGCTCAAGGTCGCGATCTGCGGCGACGTGCTCCACAGCCGCGTGGCGCGGAGTAACATCTGGGGGCTCACGAAGCTCGGCGCCGAGGTCGGCGTGTGCGGACCGCAGACCCTGCTCCCCCGCAACGTGCACGAGCTCGGCGTGACGGTGCTGCCGCGCATCGAGGATGCGATCCAGTGGGCCGACGCGCTCAACATTCTCCGGCTCCAGCTCGAGCGCATGCAGGCCGGCTTCATCCCGTCGCTGCGGGAATACAACCGCGTCTTCGGTGTCACCCGGGACCGGCTGGCCCGGGCGCCGAAGGACCTCGTGGTCATGCATCCGGGGCCGATGAACCGCGGGGTCGAGATCGACAGCGACGTGGCCGACGGCCCCCACAGCGTGATCCTGCCCCAGGTGACCAACGGCATCGCCGTACGGATGGCCGCGCTCTACCTGCTGGCGGGCGGCCGGCCCGAGTCGGCACAGGCGGCCGGGAAGGGAGAGGAGCGGTGAGCGGCCACGGGATTCTGATCCGCGGCGGTCGGGTGGTGGATCCCTCGCGGGGACAGGACGAGGTCGCCGATGTCTACCTCACCGAAGGGCGGGTCGAGGCGGTCGGCCGCAACCTGGGCACGCCGGACGCCGCGATGGTGGTCGACGCGCGCGGCCAGGTCGTGGCGCCCGGGTTCATCGACCTGCACGTGCACCTGCGGGAGCCGGGGCAGGAGGACCTCGAGACCGTGGCGTCGGGCGCCATGGCGGCAGCGGCCGGCGGGTTCTCGGCGGTGTGCGCCATGCCGAACACCGATCCGGTCTGCGACAATCAGGGCGTGGTCGGCTTCGTGAAGGCGCAGGCCCAGCGGGCGGGGAAGGCCCGCGTCTACCCGATCGGCGCCGTGTCGCTCGGCCAGAAGGGGCAGCAGCTCGCGGAGTTCGGCGAGCTGGTGGGGGCCGGTGCCGTGGCGGTGAGCGACGACGGCAAGCCGGTCGCGTCGAGCCACCTCATGCGCACCGCCCTCGAGTACGCCCGCACCTTCGGCATCCCCGTCGCGGATCATTGCGAGGAGCCCACCCTCTCGGCGGGCGGCGTGATGCACGAGGGCACGATCTCCACCCGGCTGGGCCTGAAGGGGATCCCGGCGGCGGCCGAGGAGATCATGGTGGCGCGCGACATCCTGCTCGCCGAGCTTACCGGCGGCCACGTGCATCTCTGCCACATGAGCACCCGCGGCTCGGTCGATCTGATCCGCCGCGCGAAGGAGCGGGGCGTCCGGGTGACCGCCGAGGCGTGCCCGCACCATTTCACCCTCACCCACGACGCCTGCGCGGGCTACGACACCAACGCCAAGATGAGTCCCCCGCTGCGGGAGGAGGCCGATCGCGAGGCGATCCGCCAGGCGCTCAAGGACGGCACCATCGACGTCATCGTGACCGACCACGCGCCGCATCATTACGACGCGAAAGAGCGGGAGTTCGACGACGCGCCCAACGGAATCGTCGGGCTCGAAACCTCCCTCGGGCTCGCGGTCACCGAATTGGTGCGCAGCGGGCTCCTGACGCTGGGCGAGCTGGTCGGACGCATGAGCACGCTGCCCGCGCGGATCTTCAATCTGCCCGGCGGCACGCTGTCGATCGGCGCGCCGGCCGACGTGGTGGTGTTCGATCCCGACCTGGCGTGGGTCGTGCGGCCGGACGAGTTCTACTCGCGGAGTCGCAACACCCCGTTCGCCGGGCGGCCGCTGTTCGGGCGCGCGAACACGACGATCGTGCGGGGGCAGATCGCCTTTCAGCGCGTCACCGACTGATGCCGAAGCGGGCGGGCGGGCAGGCGGGCGGGCGAGCGGCTGCCGCACGTGCCATCGTCCAGTGCTGCCGCCGGCTGTGGGAGGCGGGGCTCATCGCCGGCGCTGACGGCAATGTCTCGGTGCGGGTAGGCCCCGACCAGGTGCTGATGACGCCAAGCGGGTGTCTGAAGTGTGATCTCACGCCCGGGGACCTGGTCGAAGTGGACCTGGCAGGCGCCCCCCGGCGCGGCGCGAAGCGGCGTAGCTCCCGGCAGCCGTCCTCCGAATTAGATTTGCACTTGCGGGTGTACCGTCGCCGGTCCGACTGCGGCGCAGTGGTGCACGCGCACCCGCCCGTCGCGACGGCGTTCGCCGTCGCCGGCGAGGTGGTGCCGGCGGATGTCCTGCCCGAACTCATCCTGTACCTGGGGGCGGTGCCGCTGGTGCCGTACGCGATGACCGGAACGCCTGCACTGGGCGATGCCGTGGAGCCGTTTCTCGAACGGCACGTGGCGGTGCTGCTGGCGAACCATGGCGCGGTGACGTGGGGACCGGATCTGACCACGGCGCAGATCCGCATGGAGAGCCTCGAGCATTCCGCGCGCATCCTGCACGCCGCACGCGCCTTGGGGCGTGCCACACGGCTTACTCCCGAGCAGGTCAGTGCCCTCGACCAGCGGAGAGGAACTCCCGGGGATGGCTGACACGACCAACAGCACCGGCGCGCCGATCGAAGCGCTGCTCCGCGAGCGGGCCCGATACAACGAGTGGCTCGCCAAGCTCGACGGCGCCTCGAGCGGCGTGCCGCACGCCGTCCGCGACAAGGTGCGCTCCGATTACGACACCCGGCTGCGGCGGGTCATGGAAGAGCTCAAGTCGCACGCCGCCACCATTCGCGACGAGCTCGCTCGACACCGCAGCGCGCAGGCCGACCTCGAGTCGCGCCGCTCCGCGGCCGAGGAAGCGCTGGCCGAGGCGAGTGTGCGGCACACCGTGGGCGAGTACTCCGACGACGAGTGGCGCCGTCTCAGCGAGGAGACCTCCCAGGCCCTGGGGCTGGTCCAGGCGGACCTGGCCAAGGTGCGCGCGGAGATCACGCGGCTGGTGGAGGTGCAGGGGCTCATCGCCGATAGGCCTCAGGCTCCCAGCGGACCGGCATCCGCCCCCGCGTCCGCGGCCACCGCGCCCCATCCGGCCCCCATGCTCGTCACCGCGCCGTCCGCCCCGCTCGCGACGCCGTCCGCCGACGCGGCGGCGACGGCCGCTCCCCCCATCGACATGCTGCCGGATCCCACGCCCGATGTCTCGGCGGCGTCCGGCTCGGCGTCGGCGGTGGAGCCGGTTGTCCCGCTGGCGGTCCCGCCGGTCCCACCGACGCCCACCTCGGCTCCGAGGTTCGTGCCGAAGCCCTCGCCGGAGCCGGCGCGCTCGCGTACCGGTGGCGGAGGAGCTCCGGTGGACGAACTCGCGTTCCTCAAGTCGGTGAGTGCCGATGCCGGGGTGGCGGGATCCGCCAACCCGCCCGGCCGGCGGAGCGGTGAGACCCACCGGCCGGAGGCGCCCGCCGAGCCCGCGGCTCCGGCGGCGGCCGGAAAGCACCAGGCGAAGACGCTCAAGTGCGGCGAGTGCGGGACGCTGAACCGCGCGACGGAATGGTACTGTGAGCGCTGCGGCGCGGAGCTGGCCGCGCTGTGATGCCTATCGATGCCTGCCGTGAGGCCTGCGCCGTAAACTGTTTGGAATGCGTCAGGTAGGCCGCACGATTAAGGCGGTACATGAGGGGTACCCGGAAGCGAAATCGGGCCGCCGATCCGCAGATCGGCGGCCCGATTCCCTGTGCCGGGTGGGTTACTTCTTGCCCTTCACCGCCTTGGTGAGCCGGCTCTTCTGGCGCGCTGCCGCATTCCGATGAATGAGCTTTTTCCGGCCGGCGCGGTCGAGGAGCTTTGCGGCGTCCGCGTACGCCTTCGCCGCGTCGGCCCCCGAGCCCGCGGCGCGCACCTTCTTGAGCGCGGTCCGGAGCTGGCTGCGCTGGGTGCGGTTCTGCGCGGCGCGGTGACGCGACTGGCGCATCTGCTTCTTGGCGGACTTGGTGCGCGGCACGGACGACCTCTGGAGTCACGGGACGGGTCTAGGTGGAGTTTCCGGGCGGCGAACGTTACCGGCGCGTGGGGTCAACGTCAAGCGCCGCCGTATTTTGACTTGAGCCCGGGCCCCTGTGTAACCTTCCCGCGGTCTCTGCCAGGACTCCGTCGCTGATCCACGATTTCATCCTCGCGCTTCCGGTGCTGGTGTTCTCGGTCGTGGCGCACGAGTATGCCCACGGGGCGGCGGCGTTGCGCCAAGGCGACGATACCGCGTACCTGCTCGGCCGGCTCACGCTCAACCCCGTGCCTCACATCGATCCGTGGATGACGGTGCTGTTCCCGGCGCTCCTCTGGTTCGGCTCGGGCGGACGGTTCACCTTCGGCGGGGCCAAGCCGGTGCCGGTGAATCCCCGGAAGTATCGTCACTATCGCCGCGGCGATATCGTGGTCTCGGCCGCCGGCGTCGTTACGAACCTCGGCATCGCGCTCGGGTGCGCGCTCCTCTTCGTGCTCGTGGGCTTCGCCGCGGCGGCCGCGCCCGGCGCCGTGGTGGTCGCCGATACGGTGCAGCGGATGCTGATGTGGGGCGTGTGGCTCAATCTCATGCTCTGCTGCTTCAACCTGATTCCGATTCCCCCGCTCGACGGCTCCCACCTGCTGTATCACGCGCTGCCGCCGGCCTGGGGCCTTCGGTACCGCTCGCTCCAGCGGTTCGGGTTCCTGCCGCTCCTCGCGCTGATGCTGCTGGCCCAGCCGGTGATCGTGTTCCTGCTCACGCCGGCCTACGTCGGCATGGGCTATGTGCTCCGCTTCGTCCTCCCCTACGCGGTGGGCGACGGCTGGAACATCTTTCAGTCATGACCGTTCGCGAGGCGCCGCCTCCGACGCTGGCGCCCGGCGCCGAGTCCGGCTTCGTGGTCCGGCTCGACGCGTTCGCCGGACCGCTCGACCTGCTGCTGCACCTGCTGCGGGAGGAGCAGCTCGAGATCGCCGACATTCCCATCGCGCGGATCTGCGATCAGTTCCTGCTCGCAATCCATGAGCTGGGCCTCAACCAGGCGGCCGACTACCTCGAGATGGCCAGCCGGCTGGTGCGGCTCAAGGCGCAGCTCCTCCTACCGCGCAACCTCGACGACGAGGGCTGGGAGGATCCGCGCGCCGAGCTGGTGCGGCGGCTGCTTGAGTACCAGCAGATCCGCGAGGTCGCGATCTGGATGGGACGCGCCGCGGAGCGCCGCGCCGAGCGGTTCGCCCGCGGCTACGTCCCGCCCGCGCCGGAACTGCCGCCGCCGCCGCTCACGCTCGATCTGCTCGAGCTCCTGCACGCGGTGGAGCGGGTCATCGCGGCGATCCCGTCGCCGGTGCTTCACCGGGTCGTCGCGCGCCCGCTCGACGTCGAGGGCGCGATGCGGCGCGTGGTCTGGCTGCTGGAGAACCGGGATGCGATCGGCTGGGGCGAGGCGCTCGGCGACTCGCCCACCATCGCCGACCTACTGTCCACCCTCCTCGCGCTCCTCGAGCTCGCCAAACGCGGGAGCGTCCACCTGCTCCAACCGGCGCCGTTCGCGCCGATGGTCATCGCCCGTGACGCCGCTGGCGCAACTGCTTGAAGCCGCCCTCTTCTCCGCCGCGCGCCCGCTCACGGCGGAGGAGCTCAGCACGCTGGACGCCGATGCGACGCTCGCCGACGTGCGCGCGGCGCTCGAGCAGCTCCGGGAGCATTACGAGTTCGACCAGCACGGCATCGAGCTGGTGGAGCTCGCCGGCGGGTACCAGATGCTCAGCCGCCCGCAGCACACGGCGGCCATCGAACGCGCGCAGTTCTCCCAGCGCGCGGCGAAGCTGACCGCGGCGGCGCTCGAGACGCTCGCCGTCATCGCGTACCGCCAGCCGGTGGGCCGCGCCGAGATCGAGGAGATCCGCGGCGTGTCGGCCGGCGGGGTGCTGCGCTCGCTCCAGGAACGCGGCATGATCGAGGTGGTGGGGCGAAGCGAGGGGATGGGCCGTCCGCTCCTGTACGGGACGACGCCCCGGTTTCTGGAGTTGCTGGCCCTGCGTGACCTGGCCGACCTGCCGAAGGCCGAGGAGCTCACGATTGCGCTGCAGCCGCACCGCCCCGAGGCGCCGGGCGAGGACGACGCGGCGGCGTACGTGCCGGCGGAGTCGTGAGCGAGATGCGCCTCCAGCGCGCGCTCGCGCGCGCCGGAGTGGCGTCGCGTCGGGCCGCGGAGGCGCTGATCGAAGCCGGGCGCGTGCGGGTCGACGGCGCCGTCGCCACGCTCGGCATGAAGGTCGATCCGGAGCGCCAGGCCATCGTGGTGGGCGGTCGCCGGATCGCGCTCAGGCCCCGCCGCTGGCTCGCGTTCCACAAGCCGCTCGGGGTGGTCACGACCGCCGCCGATGAAGCCGGCCGCCGGACCGTGCTCGACTTCATCGCCGATCCGGCCGGACTCACGTACGTCGGCCGGCTCGACGTGATGACCACGGGCCTGCTCCTGCTCACGACGGATGGCGAGGCGGTCCACCGCCTCACGCATCCCCGGTACCGCGTGCCCCGCCGGTACACGGCGCTGGTGCACGGGCGCCCAGCAGCCGAGGTGCAACAGGCCGTCACGGGCCGCGTCCTGGTGGATGGGCGGCCGGTCGCGCCGATCGAGGTGAAAGTTCGTCCCGGGCACGAGGGCCGCACGCTCCTCGACGTGACACTCCTCGAAGGGCGGAACCGTATCGTCCGTCGCTGGTGCGACGCGATGGGTCTCAAGGTCGAGCGCCTGGCGCGGCTCTCGTACGGACCGGTGCGCCTCGGCGATCTCAAGCCGGGGGAGTACCGGCCGCTGGCGCCGCGCGAGGAAGCGGCGCTCTATCGTGCAATCGGGATGAGTGAATGACCGCAGCGCTATCCGCTATCCGCTATCCGCTATCCGCTCCGGAGCCCTCGTGTCCGTGACCGCCCGTCCGTCCGTTCCCGCGGCCGATCCGGTCCCGGTCCAGCGCGTCGTCAAGGAGGTCGCGCGGCGCCTGGTGGGCCAGGAGGCGATGGTGGAGCGGCTGCTCGTCGGGCTCCTTACCGGCGGCCACGTGCTGCTCGAGGGTGTGCCCGGGCTGGCCAAGACGCTCGCGGTCCGGACGCTGGCGCAGATCATCCACGCGTCGTTCTCCCGGATCCAGTTCACGCCGGACCTGCTGCCCGCGGACGTGACCGGGACGATGGTGTACGACCAGAAGACGCAGGAGTTCCACGTCAAGAAGGGCCCGCTCTTCGCGCACATCGTCCTGGCCGACGAGATCAACCGCGCGCCGGCCAAGGTGCAGGCCGCGTTGCTGGAGGCGATGCAGGAGAAGCAGGTCACGATCGGGGGCACGACCTTCCGGCTGGAGGAGCCGTTTCTCGTGCTCGCGACCCAGAACCCGATCGAGAGCGAGGGCACGTACCCGCTCCCCGAGGCCCAGCTCGACCGGTTCATGCTGAAGGTCCGGGTGGTGTATCCGAGCCGGGAGGAGGAGAAGGAGGTGCTCCTCCGCATGAGCAGCGGGCGCGAGATCCCGGTGGAACGGCTGCTGGAGCCGGCGACGATCCTGGCGGCGCGGAGCGCCATCGCGGATCTGTACATGGATCAGAAGGTGGTGGACTACATCGTCGACCTGGTGCGCGCCACCCGCGAGCCCGCGAGCGTGGGGCTCAAGGACCTGCAACCGCTGGTGGCGTTCGGCGGCTCGCCCCGGGCCTCGATCGCGCTGGCACAGGCCGCGCGCGCCCACGCGTTCCTCCGGGGCCGCGGCTACGTGGTGCCGGAGGACGTGCGGGCGCTGGCGCCCGAGGTGCTCCGCCACCGGATCGTGCTCACGTTCGAGGCCGAGGCCGAAAGCCTGAGCACCGACGACGTGATCGCACGGGTGCTGGAGGCGGTGAAGGCACCATGACGCTATCCGCTAGCCGCTACCCGCTATCGGCTCGCTTGGCTGTCGCTCGGAACGCTGCGCGAGGCTTCAAGCGACCGCGGAACGGCCGATAGCGGA
>JBOHSY010000448.1:0-5132 GCA_050733355.1 Gemmatimonadales bacterium
CGGGCGTCTACACGGATGCGCCGGCCGGACGGTGGAACTTCCAGGGCACGTCGCGGTTGCTGCTGCGCTCGCCGCGGCTCGCCTTCCTCCGCGGCGAGCTCGCGGGGTCGGCCGACTGGACGTCGCATCGGCGGGTCGACGGCACGACCGTGCTCGGCGCCGAGGCTAGGATCTATCTGCATCCGCTGCCGGGAACGTCCATCTGGGCGGGCCAGTCGCGCGGGACCGCGTGGTCGCTCGGGCAGCAGACGCCGGTGCGCCGCAGCCAGACCGGCGCGTCGGCCGGGCGCGGCCGCCTGCAGGTGGGCGTGACGCTCGCCAGCACCTCGTTCGACTCCCCGGGCACCGACGGCCGCATCGCCGGTCTCGCCCCGCTGGTGGACGGGATCAGCCCCGACTCCGGGACGGCCCCGACCGGGCCCCGCCGGGGCGAGCGCGCGGGGTTCACCGACGCCATGCTGTGGGGGCGGTGGAGTCACCGTGCCTTCGACATCGATCTGTCCATCGGGCGGCGTTTCAGCCGGAGTAGCCCGGAGGTCACGCTGTGGAGCGTGTCGGCGGCGCGGAGCATCATCCCAGGGCTCGCGCTGGTGGCCGCCGCGGGGCGGGCCGGCTCCGATCCGGTGACCGCGCTGCCCGGCTCGCGCTACGTCGTGTTCGGTGCGCGCGTGGCCGTCGGCGCAGCCCCGATGCGCGCGCGGGAGGACGACCCGCGGCCGCCGGCTCGCGCAGGGTTCCGGGTCGGCCCCGCGGGCGAAGGGGGGCGCGAGATCATCGTGCACGCGCCGGAGGCGCTGGTAGTGGAGATCGCCGGTGATTTCACGAACTGGGAGCCCGTGGCGCTGGCGAGCGCGGGCGACGACGAGTGGCGGATCGTGCTCCCGATTCAGCCGGGCCTGCACCGGGTCATCGTGCGCGCGGACGGCGGGACGTGGGGGGCGCCGCCTGGCACGCGCGCCGTCGAGAGCGAGTTCGGCGCCCGGGTCGGCGAGTTCATCGTCGAGTAGCGCGCGCCTCGAAAGCTGAAGCACGCCGCAGATTCGTAGTACCGCCCATCGCACGGCTCGTCCCGATTGTCACCCAGCGCCTTCATTGCGCGACCGCGAACGGCAGCGAGTACTCGGTGCGGTCCCAGCGGAGCCACGGCACCCCGCCTCGATCCGCCGCGTCCACGGCGAGCGTGAACCTATCGACCCGCGCCGGGAGTGCGCCCGTGCCCATGTCCAACCGCGGGAGATCCTGCGAGGCATCGTACTGGCTGGCCCACTGGCCGGTCGGCCGGTTGATGATGAGCCTGGCGCCGGTCGGCGCGGGGAGGCTGAGCAGCGTGTACTTGCCTTTCGGGATCGTGCGGCCGTTCACGTGGAGGTCGGCATCGGTCTCGAGCTGCGTCTCGGCATTCGCGCCCGTCCGCCAGACCTGGTCCCATGGTACCACGGTGCCGAAGATCTCGCGCCCGCGGCGCTGGGGCCGCCCGTAATCGATGGTGAGGTGGGCCGCACCCACCGTGGCGCGCACGGTGTCGCGAACCGACAGCGGACCCATACCGCGGCCGGCCGTCTCCCGCTGCACCAGCCGCTGCGCGAACCGCTCGTATCCGGGGTCGGCGACGCGATCCACCAGCACCTTCTGCGTCGTGGAGCGCTCCACGGCGAGGGTATCGCCGCCGAGCCGAACGACGAAGCCCGCTCGCTCGGCAGCCTGCGCCGAGGCGAGAGCGGGCACGAGCAGGAGCGCGAGGCTCGGAGAAAGAAAGCGAAGCGTGCGGGCGGTCCGAGTCGAGGTGGACGAGGGGTCTCACCTGCCGTACGACCGCCCGCGGAGCGCGGTTTCGCCGCGCTCGCTACTTCACGGCGACGGGCACCGAGAACTGCGTGCGGTCCCAGCGAAGCCGCAGGGCGCCGCCCTGTCCCTGCGGATCGATCGCGATGGTGAACGGCTCCACCGTCTGCGCCAACCGCTCGGTGGTCATGTCGAGGCGCACCAGATCCTGGCGGGGGTCGTATGCCGTGCCCCACTGACCGGTCTGACGATTCACGATCAGCTTGGTGCCGTCGGGCGACGGCAGGACGAAGAGCGTATAGCTGCCCTTCGGGATCACGACGCCGCCCATCAGCAGATCCGCATCGGTGGTAAAACCGGTCGCGGCGTTCGCGCCCGCCCGCCACACCTGGTTCCAGGGCACGACGTTGCCGAAGATCTCCCGGCCGCGGCGCCGGGGCCGGCCGTAATCGATCGCCAGATGCGCGGTCCCCACGGTGGCGCGCAGCGTGTCTCGGCCGGAGAGCTGGCCCATGGGCCCGCCCGCCGCTTCGCGGGCCGCGAATTGCTTCCGGTACGCGGCGATGTCCACGTTGTCCACCCGCTCGACGCTCACCTTGAGCGGACTCTCGGAGCCGTCGAGCGCGAGCAGCCGCCCCTCTCCGTCCACCCGCACGTGAGCGGGCTGACCGCCCGGGTAGAAGCCCGGTACCGGCAGGAAATCGACGTCCACCGCGGCCGGACCGCGCCGCACCAGGGAGAAGCCGAACGGCTGACGGGTGCCGGGGCCGAGCGTGGGGATCCCGATGCTGTCCCGACCGCTGTGCCGGAGACGCCGCACGAACTGCTCGTAGATCGCATACGTGAACGGCACGAACGGCATGGCGCCGGCACTCATCGGAACCGCGAAGTGCTGCGTCGAGTCGCCGCGGGTAGCGACCGTGTGCGCGGAGTCGGCGACGAAGCGCACCTCCGCCGCCGTGCGTAGGCCGCCGGGCGAAGGCTCGGCGGGCTCGCCCGAGATCTCGATGCGGCTGATGGTCGCATCCGGGTTCAGCGCGGCCGTGTAGCGCACGGCGCGGGCGGCGGGCACCCGGCTCACGACCTCGCCTTCGAGCTGCGTGGCGGTCCGGGTGAAGCGCTCCACCGCGAGCGTGTCGGAGCCCATCCTGACGATGAACCCGCCGCGCTCGGGGCCAGCCTGCGCGAGGGCGGCCGCGGGAAGCGCGACGATCAACAGCAGCAGAATCGGAAAGATTGATAGCATGGATCGGGGTCCCTTGTGCGGGGTCACTCGTCATCCGGCCGCGCGCGACGGGTCTGCTTCAGGGCGCCGCGGCGGCGCTTCGCATCCAGCCGGCGCACCTTGGCGGCGGCGGGGGGCCGCGTCCGCTTGCGTGGCCGGGGCGGCACCAGCGCATCCGCGACGAGCCGGCGGAGCCGTTCGGTGACCGCCTCGCGATTCCGGAGCTGGCTGCGCGATCCGCTGGCGACCAGGCGAATCCGGCCCGCAGCATCGAGCCGCGGGCCGAGCCGCGCGAGCACCAGCCCGCGCTGGGCGTCGTCGAGCGCGGTGGTCGCCGCGACGTCCCACACCAGCTCGATCCGCGTGGACGAGGTGTTCACGTGCTGTCCGCCGGGCCCGCCGGAGCGCGACGCGCGATACTCCAGCTCGCTCGCCGGCACCCGCACCGCCGCGGTGATCTCGAGCCAGCCATGTGCCGTCATGTGCTCAAGAGTAAACCTGCTACCGCCCGAGAGCGATCGCATTACGTTACTGCCATGCCATCCCTGGAGGAGCTCGAGCGCCATCTCGGCGGCCTCGGTCGGGTGCTGCTCGGCTACTCGGGCGGAGTTGATTCCGCGCTGCTCGCCGTCGCCGGCGCGCGGGCGCTCGGCCCCGGGCGATTCCTCGCGGCCATCGGCCGCAGCGCCTCCTACCCGGAGACGCAGTGGCGCGTGGCCCTCGAGGTCGCCCACCGCTTCGCGGTACCGCTCGTCGAGCTCGACACGCGAGAGCTCGACGATCCGCGCTACGTCGCCAACTCTCCTGACCGCTGCTACTTCTGCAAGCGCGAGCTCTGGACCCGGCTCGGCGTCCTGGCGCGCGAGCGCGGGTTCGACGTCGTGATCGACGGCACCAACGCCGACGACCTGGGCGAGCATCGCCCGGGTCTGCGGGCCGCGAAGGAGCACGGCATCCGCTCGCCGCTCGCCGAGCTCGGCTGGAGCAAGGCTGACATCCGTACGGCGTCCCGCACCCTCGGGATTCCGACGTGGGACGCGCCGGCCGCGCCCTGCCTGTCGAGCCGGGTGCGCTATGGCCTCGCGGTGACCCCGGAACGGCTCCGCCAGATCGAGGCCGGCGAGGCGTTTCTCCGGTCGCTCGGCGTGACCGGCGACCTCCGGGTGCGGCACCACGGCGAGACGGCCCGGGTCGAAGCCGGGGCGGACCAGCACCGGCGGCTCGGCGAACGCTGGGACGCGGTGCGGGACACGTTCGCGCGCCTGGGTTTCGCGGACGTCGTGCTCGATCCGCGCGGCTACCGCCGGGGCGGGCTGCTGGCCGTGCTCGCCGACGCGGGCCGCTGATGCGGCTCTTCGTGGCGCTTCCCATTCCCGATCCCGCGCGCGAGGAAGTCGCGGCCCTGCTCGCGCGCCTCCGCGCGTCCGGCTGGCCGGTCCGCTGGGTGGGCGACGGGGGCCTGCACGTCACGCTCAAGTTCTACGGCGAGGTCGCGCCCGAACGGCTCGAGGTGATCGAGGAGTCGGTGCAGCTCGCCGCGCGGGGCGCCGGCCCGCTGCCGCTGCGCCTCGATGAGCTGGGCGCCTTCCCCAGCGCGCAGCATGCCCGGGTGCTGTGGCTGGGGCTGGAGGGCCCGCCCGCGCTGGAGCTGCTGCAGGACCGCCTCGAGCGCGCCGGCGAAGCGATCGGCTTCCCGCCCGAGGGACGGCCGTTCCGGCCGCACGTGACGCTGGGACGCGTGCGCGAAGGTCACCGGGTTTCCCCGAACGCGCTCGAGGAGTACGAGGTCGAGCGTCTCCCGCTCCTGGCTGAAGAGCTGGTGCTGTACGAGAGCCTGCTCTCGGCCCAGGGGCCGCGGTACGAGCCGAGGCTCACGATCCCGCTCGTCAGTTGATGGGATGTCTGCTGGCGCCCTTCCGCGCCCTCGGCTGTCTCGTGATCATCGCTGGGGTAGCCGGCGCCTGGCTCTATCGCGACCGGGTGATGGAGATCGGGGGGCGGCTCCTGCGCGGCGAATCCGAGCCGCCGCCCGCGTCCGGGCGACCGGGCACGGTGGCGCTCGCCGCGGCGAAGGCGCGGGCCGACTCGGTCGCTCGCGGCCGCGCCGACTCGGTCGTGCTGAGCC
>JBOHSY010000449.1:0-2754 GCA_050733355.1 Gemmatimonadales bacterium
GGCGAGCGCCGCGCAGAGCGCGACCGCGCTAGCGCGGATCGCTCGACGTATGGTCGTGAAGGATCTTCCAGCCATCCGGCTGCCGCTGCATGACCAGCGTGAAGGGGCCGCTCGAGATCGTCGCGCCGCCCCGGTGGAGCAGGTAGCGGGCGGTGACGAGCGCGAACTCGGCGCCCAGCGGCCGTGCGGCGACGCCGTCGAACCGCAGACTGTCGCGCTGCGCGCCCGGTCCGAACAGCGGCGCATAGCGTTTCCGGATCCAGTCGTAGCCTCGCTGCACCCGCCCCTCGGACACGAAGCCGGTCAGGCTGTCGCGGGCGTAGTCGGCCATGAAACCGTCGAGATCGCCGCGGTTCCAATCGGCCGCGGAGCGGTCGAACTGGGCGGTGAACCCGGCGGCGAGCCCCGCGGCCGACGGTGCCGGGCGCTCCTCGGCCGATGGCGCGGATCGGCAGGCGGCCGCGAGAGCCGCGAGCGCGACCGCGGATGCGGCCGTGACGACGCGAACGGACATGCGGACTCGGATGAAAAGTCGCTGAAAGGTCGATCAACCCGAGGGACGATGCAAGGTGCGGGCAGGGCCGTGCTATGTTACCCGCGATGAAGGATCAGAAGCGCGTGGGCCAGCAGCCGGTCTCCGCCTACGGTCTCATCGGCGACTTGAGGACCGCCGCGCTCATCGGACTGGACGGGTCCATCGACTGGTGCTGCCTGCCCCGGTTCGACAGCGGGAGCGTCTTCGGCGCGCTGCTCGACCCCGAGCGCGGCGGCACGTTCTCGATCCGCCCCGTCGGGCCGTGGACCTCGACTCAGCGGTATCTCACGCGCACCAACATTCTCGAGACCACCTTCACGGCGGACGGCGGCGCCGTCACCGTCACGGATTTCATGCCGGTCACCGAGGACGGCCGGCCCAGCGGCCAGCACCCGGAGATTCACCGGCGCATACGCTGCACCCGCGGGCGGGCGCGGCTGCGCATCACCTTCATGCCCCGGTTCGACTACGCCGCCCGCACCACCCGGCTCGAGATCCTCGGCGCGGGCGTCTTCGCCACCGACCGCACCGACCAGGTCCTCACGCTCGCGAGCGCCCGGCCGTTCCAGTGGGCGATCGCCCAGTCGGCCGCCGTCACCGAGTTCGAGATCGAGCGCGGCGATGAGCGCTGGCTCGTGCTCCGCTACGACGACGACGACATCCACCCGGTGGATCGGTACGAGAGCGCGCTCAAGCTCGAGGTGACGGAGGCGTTCTGGCAGCAGTGGTCGGCGGGCGTGAAGTACACCGGCCCGTGGCGCACGATGGTCAAGCGGTCAGCGCTCGTGCTCAAGCTGCTCACCCACGTCGAGACCGGCGCGATCATCGCGGCGCCGACGACCTCGGTGCCCGAAGCGATCGGCGGCAGCCGCAACTGGGACTACCGCTTCGTCTGGCTCCGCGACGCGGCGTTCACCCTCGCGGCGCTGGCCAACGTCGGCCACGAGAAGGAGGCCGACGCGTTCATGCGCTTCCTGAAGAAGGTCTGCCGCCACGAGGGCGGCGGCCACCTCCAGATCATGTACGGCATCGACGGGCGCCGGGACCTCGTCGAGCGCCACCTCGACCACCTCGCCGGCTACCGTGGCTCGCGCCCGGTCCGGGTCGGCAACGGCGCCGTGGGCCAGCTCCAGCTCGACGTGTACGGCGAGGTGCTCGAGACCGCCGACCTGTGGCGCCGCGACCACCAGATGACCGACGGCACCTGGCGGGTGCTGCGCGGGCTGGTGGATTGGGTGAGCCACAACTGGCAGTTGCCCGACTCGAGTATCTGGGAGGTGCGCGGTGAGACTCGTTACTACGTGTTCAGCAAGGTGATGTCCTGGGTGGCGCTCGACCGGGGCATCCGCATGGCCGAGGAGCTGCGCCTCGAGGGCGACCTGCCGACGTGGGGGAAGGCGCGCGAGGCGCTCTTCGCTGAGATCATGACCCGCGGCTGGAGCGAGGCCAAGCAGTCATTCGTGCAGGCCTACGACTCCGACGCGCTCGACGCGGCCGGCCTCGCGATTCCGATGGTGCGCTTCCTCCCGTGGGAGCACCCGCGCGTGCGGTCCACCGTGCGCGCCATCGCACGCGAGCTCACCAGCGCCGACGGCGAGCTGGTCTACCGGTATCGCGTGCCCGACGGCCTCGAGGGCGAGGAGGGTGCGTTCTCGATCTGTACCTTCTGGCTGGCGCAGGCGCTGGCGATGATCGGCGACGTCGACCGGGCCCAGCAGGTCGTCGAGCGGATGCTCCGCCACGCCAACCACGTCGGACTGTTCTCCGAGGAGATCGACCCCCACACCGGCGAGTTTCTCGGGAACTTTCCCCAGGGCTTCACCCACATCGCGCTGATCAACTGCGCGGTCGCCATCGCCGACGCCGCCGAACGGCGCAAAGCCAAACGCCCCGCCTGACGCGAAGAGCCGAAGAGCCGAAGAGCTGAAGAGCTGAAGAGCTGAAGAGCTGAAGAGCAGATGCACTGCCTGCCTGCAGGCATCGGCGCCTCGGCTCTTCGGCGCTTCGTCTAGCGCCGCCGCCTGGACTTCCGCGCCGAGCGCTTGGCGGCTTTCCGGGCGGGGCGGCGCCGGGCCGCCTTCTTCGCGCCCTTCCTGGCCGACTTCCTGGCGGCCCTGCGGGCGGGCTTCCGCGCCGGCTTCCGGGCCGTCGCCTTCTTCGCTTTCTTGGCCGCCTTCCGGACCGCGGCCTTCTTCTTGGCGGGCTTCTTCTTGGCCGGC
>JBOHSY010000450.1:0-1842 GCA_050733355.1 Gemmatimonadales bacterium
CCGTTCCTCCGTGCCGCGGCATGGGCGCGCAGTGCCGGCAACTGCGGGTCACGCTCCGGATCGGGTCGCTCGACGAGGGGTCCACCTCGCTCGACCACGAAGCCACCTGGCTCCTGGGTCACACCGAACACCTCACCTTCGGCGACCTCTGGCATGGAGACGGCGACCTGTACGTGGACGCGACCCTCCACGTCCCCTGCCGCCACCTCACGGTGGAACGCGGCGTCGCCCGCTGTGCCGCCCATGGGTTTGCCGGCTCCTCGCGACGCGACCGGGCGCGACCGGCGCAGCCCCGCCGCCTGGGCGGCGATCGCTTCCGCGTGGTGGACGCCATGCAGACCGCCACCCGCGTGCTGCCGGTGCCCCCCGTCCCGCGGAGGCTTCCGGTGCTCGGCGGAGACAACCCCTGCGCGACCGCCCCGTGCCGGACCTCGGACCACCGGCGGGGCGCGGCCTGCTGCCGGGACCTCCAGATCGAGATCATGTGCACCCGGCGGGAGCGCCGGCTCGAAGCGCTGGTGCGCGCGCGGCGTTCGCCGTATCTCTGCAAGGTGACCCGGCCGGGCGACTTCTCGATCGAAGCGGAGATGATCTCGGCCTGCGGGTACCTTGCGGAAGACGGCATCGCCTGCTCGTTGCACGGGCGGGTCCGGGCCGACGGGCGGCCGGCCAAGCCTGACCTGTGCAGTGACTGGCCCCCCAAGGGCAAGGGACCGCATCCGGGCTGCGTGTTCGCCCCCGGAGGCCGGCGGCGGGGTTAAGTTACGCGACGTTCGAGTCCTGGATGTGCAAGCGCTGCCGTCCGTAAGCGTCACTTGGACGACACCCCGGCCGCGGCCGCGACGAGGGTGATGCTGCCGGCCCGGGCCGGGAGATTCATCGGTTGAGCGACGACTTCGAATCGCTGTACGCCTCGACGTACACTGCCGTGGTCCGGTTCCTGTACCGAAAGGTATGGGACGCGGAGCGAGCGGAAGACCTGGCGCAGGAGGTTTTCGTCCGGGCGCTGACCCACCGGCCGGAAAAGCCGCGGGCCTGGGTCTTTGCGGTCGCGGCGAATCTGGCCCGGGACGAGGCGCGCGCCGCGGTCCGGCGGCGGCGGCATCTGACCCTCCTCAAGACCGATCCGGTGGCACAGCCGCCGTACGAGCCGTCGATCGAGGAGCAGGTGGAGCGGGACGAGGAGCTGGTCCATCTCCAGGACGCGCTGAGCGCGTTGTCGGTGCGGGATCGCGAGATCCTGCTCCTCTGGGATGCGGGCCTGAGCTACCCGGAGATTGCGGCGCACACCGGCCTCGCGGTGGGCGCGGTCGGCACGACGCTGGCACGGGCGCGGAAGCGGTTGGTAGCCGCGCACGACCGGCAGCATGGACACGAGCATGCCGCACATTCCTGAAGACGAGCTGCACGCGTATCTCGATCAGGCGCTCGGCCGCTTGCGGTGCGTCGAGATCGAGAGCCATCTGGCCGAGTGCACGCGGTGTCGGGACGCGCGGGACGGGATTGCCGCCCTCCGCGACCGCACGACGGCGCTGCTGGCCCGGCTGGCGCCGCGGCGCGCCACCTCGCCGCCGTACGCCGAGGTCCGCCGCCGCGCGCAGCTCCGGATCTTCCGGCAGCAGCGGATCCTGGCTCGTCTCGCCTGGGCGGCAAGCGTCGTCCTCGCGCTCGGCATCGGCTGGACGGCGAGCGCGCTGTACCGCAGTGCCTCCGACGCCCCGCCGCTCGCCGCCGTCCCCGTGTCGGCCCCGCCGCCGGAGCCGGAATTGCGGGCGCCCGCTCCGGTTCAGCCGGCTCCTCCCGTGGCCGAGCCGGTCGTCGCACCGGCTCCGGCCCCGAAAC
>JBOHSY010000451.1:0-1061 GCA_050733355.1 Gemmatimonadales bacterium
GCAATACACCGCGGTGGCGGTGAACCGCGACGTCACGCCCAAGAGCGCCTATGCGTCGACCGAGCTTGCCGAGGGTGATCGCGTGGAGATCGTGCGCCCCATGGGGGGCGGCACCTAGCGGAGCAGCGCCGCGGAGCTCGCGGCGCGCGGTGGGAGATCAGACATGTACGACACGAACCTGACGCTCGGAAGCAAGGAGTTCACCTCGCGGCTCATCGTGGGCACCGGCAAGTACGCCTCGAACGAGCTGATGCGCGACGCCATCGAGGCATCCGGAGCGGAGATCGTGACGGTGGCCGTCCGGCGCGTGAACCTGTCCGGCGGCGAATCGCTCCTCGACTACGTCGATCC
Organism: Gemmatimonadales bacterium; assembly: GCA_050733355.1. Taxonomy (GTDB): domain Bacteria; phylum Gemmatimonadota; class Gemmatimonadetes; order Gemmatimonadales; family GWC2-71-9; genus DASQPE01. The sequence continues at coordinate 352 of JBOHSY010000451.1, forward strand.
CAAGCGCTACACCTTGCTGCCGAACACCGCCGGCTGCTACACCGCCGACGAGGCAATCCGCACGGCGTACCTGGCGCGCGAGGCCGGCCTCGGCGAGCTGGTGAAGATCGAGGTCATCGGCGATGCCCGCACGCTCTTCCCGGACGTGGCTGGCTTGCTCGAGGCCACGCGCCAGCTCGTCAAGGACGGCTTCACGGTGATGCCCTACACGAACGACGATCCCGTGATGGCCAAGCGTCTCGAGGACGCGGGCGCCGCGGTGGTCATGCCTCTGGGGGCTCCGATCGGCTCGGGCCTCGGCATCCGCAACCCGTACAACGTCCGGATCATCCTCGAGTCCGCCTCGGTCCCGGTGATCGTCGACGCCGGGGTCGGCACGGCGTCGGACGCCGCGATCGCGATGGAGCTGGGCTGCCACGGGGTCCTGATGAACACCGCGATCGCCGAGGCGCGGGACCCGGAGGCGATGGCCGAGGCGATGAAGCTCGCGGTCGAGGCGGGTCGCGCGGCCTACAAGGCCGGCCGCATGGCGAGGAAGCTCTACGCCAGCGCCTCGAGCCCCCTCGAAGGGTTGCCGGACTGGGCGCCTTTGCCATAGACCTCCGCGTCTGCCTCGTCACCGACCGCGGGGCGACCCGCGGGCGGCCGCTCGCCGACGTCGTCGAGGCGTGCCTGGAAGCCGGCGTGCGGGCGGTCCAGCTCCGCGAGAA
>JBOHSY010000452.1:0-8368 GCA_050733355.1 Gemmatimonadales bacterium
CGCCGCGGGCGCGGCGGGCGCGGCGGGCGCGGCGCTCGCGGCGGCCGGACTCAGGCCGTTCGCCTTCGCGCCGAAGGAAGGACTCGCCTTCATCAATGGTACCCAGGCGCAGACCGCGCTCCTGTCGCTGCTGGTGCACGACGCGCGGATCCTCTGGCGCACATCCGTCGGCGCGGCCGCGATGAGCCTCGAGGCGCTCCGCGGCACGCCGGTGCCCCTCGACCCGCGGATTCACGCGGCTCGGCCGCACCCGGGGCAGGTGGCCGCCGCGGCGCTGATGCGCGCGCTGCTGGAAGAGAGCGAGATTCGGGAGTCCCACCGCGAGAACGACCCGCGGGTGCAGGATGCCTACAGCCTGCGCTGCGCGCCGCAGGTCTTCGGCGCCGTGGCCGACGCGATCGCCTTCGCCGAGCGTACCGCGGAAGTGGAGTTGAACGCCTCGACCGACAATCCGCTGGTGTTCGACGACGGCGAGGTGCTGTCCGGCGGGAACTTCCACGGCCAGCCGGTCGCGCAGGCGCTCGACTTCCTCGCCATCGCGCTCACGACGCTCCAGGCGATCGCGGAGCGCCGCGTGGAGCGTCTCGTCAACCCCGACCTGTCCCAGGGCCTGCCCGCATTCCTGACCGCGGATCCGGGGCTCAGCTCCGGATACATGATGGTGCAGATCACCGCCGCCTCGCTCGTCGCCGAGTCGCGTGCGATCGCGATGCCGGCGAGCATCGGCTCCATTCCCACCGACGCCAACCAGGAAGACTTCGTCCCGATGGGCATGGCGGCGGCGTGGAAGGCACGGCGGATCCTCGCGAACGCTGGTCGGGTCGTGGCGGCCGAGCTGCTCTGCGGGGCCCAGGGGCTGGAGTTCGTGAAACCGCTCGCCCCCGGGCGGGGCGTCGCTCGTCTCTACGACAGGGTCCGGGGGCTCACTCCGGCGGTGCCCGCCCTGGCCGCCGACCGTCCGCCGACGCCGGACCTGGAGCGGCTGGCCCGGGCGGTGGCCGACGGAGAGCTGGATCCGGAGGGTTTGCGCCCGTAGCGGGCCCGATTTTCCCGCCTCCGGCTGCTTGCCTCATCGCCACACCTGCCGATACTATTCCAAGTTCAAGTCCCATCGCCTTTTCCCTCTGCACGCCCGAGCCTCATGAGCCTTGAAAAGCTGAAGGATACGGCGCGCAAGTTCGAGCAGAAGGAGGACTGGCGGAAGGCGATCGAGGCGTACGTCAAGGCGATCCAGCAGATGGAGTCCGGCCGGGAAGCGGCGCCGGACCTTTCGCTCTACAATCGCGTCGGCGATCTCTACCTCAAGATCAACGACACGGCGGCTGCGGTGCGGCACTACGAGCGCGCCGTGGACCTGTACGCGGATCAGGGCTTCTTCAACAACGCGATCGCGCTCTGCGGCAAGATCCTCCGGGTGAATCCCGGCCGCACCCAGACCTACCTCAAGCTCGCCCAGCTCCACGCCCGGAAAAACGTCGTCATCGAGGCCAAGCGGAACCTGCTCGAATTCATCGAGCGGATGAACGCCCAGGGGCAGCTCGACGAGGCGTTCGCGGCGGTCAAGGACTTCGCCGATCAGTTCTCCGGGAGCCAGGAGATCCGTTTCATGCTGGTCGAGCTCCTCCGCGCGTCCCAGCGCCCCGAAGAGGCGCACGAGCAGCTCGACAAGCTCTGCACCGAGCTGGAGGAGAGCGGCGACGTGATCGCGGCTCGCCGGACCCGCGAGCGGCTCGAGACCACCTGGGACGGCGAGCCCGACGGCGGCGGCCGGCGCGGCGGTGACCTGGTGTTCCTCGACACGGGATCCGGCGCGGCGCCTCCCGCGCCTGCCGCGCCCCCGCCGCGCGCCGCGAGTCCCACCCCTGAGCCGGTGGTGTCGCTGATCGAGCCCGAGCCCGCAGGGGACGTGGCCGACCAGCGGGCCGACGGGCTCCTCATGGCCGACGGTCTGGTGATCGAGCCGTCGGCCTCCGAGTCCGAGCCGCTCGGGGGTCTCGAAACCACCCAGCTCCATACCTCCGGGGAGGACCTCGGCGCCGCCTCCTTGCTGGAGGATCTCCAGCTCGAGACGCCCGGCGAGCCCGAGAGCGTCGACCCGCTCGACATGGACATCGAGCGTACCGAGTCGTCGGAGATCGAGGACGTGACGCTCGGCGGGTTGGAGCCCGGCGACTTCTCGTTGGAGCGCACGCCGGACGACGGGCCGGGTCTCGGTCTCGGCGGGGCGGCACCGGACATCGATCTCTCCGCGGAACTCGATGCCAGTCTGAAGGAGACTGCCGCGGCGCCGACGGCGCCGGTCGAGCCGTCGGCCGCCGACCTCGAGCTGCTGGAGCCCGGGGGGGACTCCGCTTGGGCCTCGGGTCGCCTGGCCGAGCTGGAGCAGGTAGTGGCGGACCGTCCGGATGATCCCGGGGCGCACCGCGCGCTGGCCGAGGAGCTCCTCCGCCTCGGCGAGTCGGGGCCGGCGCGCCAGGAGCTCGAGATCGCGGCGCAGGCGTACGAGGCCGGCGAAGGATGGGAGCAGGCGAGCGAGGTCGTCGGGCTGCTGGTCACCCTCGCTCCGGACGACATCCGCAACCATCAGAAGCTGGTCGAATTCGCCTATCGGAGCGGGAGCAAGCCCCGCCTCATCGAGGCCTACCTCGCGCTGGCCGATGCGCTCGTAGAGCTGGGAGAGCCGGAGAAGGCGGAGGCGGTGTATCACCGCGTGGTGGACCACGAACCCGACAATGAGCGGGCGCGCAGCGCGCTGCGGCTGCTCGAGCAGGCGGGCAGCCGGGCGGGCGGGCAGGCGGACAGCACCGCGATTGCGGCCGAGACTCCCGCGCCCGTTCGAGAAGCTCCGTCCACCGGTCCGCCCGCCCGCCCGTCCGGCTCCTTCGTCGATCTCGGCTCCCTCATCATGGACGACAGGGGACCTCGCCGCGATACTCGCATGCGGGTGGACAACCTCCCGCCCACCGACGACGAGCAGCGGAACTTCGAGGAGACGCTCGCGGCCTTCAAGCGTGGCATCGAGGAGAACGTCGAGCTCGACGACTATCACACGCACTACGACCTCGGCGTCGCCTTCAAGGAGATGGGCCTGCTGGATGAGGCCATCGCCGAGTTCCAGAAGGCGCTCCGGGCCTCCGAAGGCCGGCTGCGCACCGCCGAGGCGCTCGGCACCGCGTTCTTCGACAAGGGGCAATTCGCCGTGGCGGAGAACCTGCTCCGCCGCGCCGTCGAAACGCTGGTCGGCGCGGATGACGAGAAGATCGGCCTGCTGTACTGGCTGGGCCGCGCGCGCGAGGCGCAGGGCAAGAGCACCGATGCGCTGGGCGCCTACGAGCGCGCGCTGGCGGTGGACATCCGGTTCATGGACATCGGCGAGCGGGTGCGCCGGCTCGGCGCGGGGCGCCAGTGAGCTCCAACGTCGCGCCGGTCGCGCTGGCCGCGCTCCAGGCCCCGGTTCGCGCCGGGCTCGACCGGGTGCAGAGGGAGCTGCGCCGGATCGTCGAGGCCGACTTCGAGCTCATCCGGGACGTGAACTCGCACCTGCTCCGGATGCAGGGCAAGCTGTTCCGCCCGACCATTCTGCTGCTCGCCGACCAGGCCACCGGCGGCCCGCGTCCCCGCGCCTCGACGCACGCCGCGGTGGTCGAGCTGATTCACCTGGCCACGCTGGTGCACGACGACTCGGTGGATCATTCGGTGCTCCGCCGCGGCATGCCCACGATCAACGCGCTTTTCAGTCACCAGGTCTCGGTGATCATGGGCGACTACCTGTATTCCCGGGCGGTGGTCGAGCTGGTGCGCCAGGGGGACCTCGAGCCGCTCCGGGTCCTGGGTCGGGTGACGAACGAGATGACGGTGGGCGAGATGCGCCAGCTCCTGGCGCACGACCGCATGAGCTTCACCGAAGAGCAGTACGACCTGCTGATCCGCTCCAAGACCGCCTCGCTGCTCTCGGGCGCCGCCGAGGTCGGCGGGCTGGACGCGGCGCCCGCCCAGCGGGCGGCGCTCCGCCGGTTCGGCGATGCGCTCGGGATGGTCTTCCAGATCGTGGACGATCTGCTGGACTACACCGAGGACGCCGCGGTGCTCGGCAAGCCGTCCGGCTCGGACCTCCGCGAGCACAAGGTCACGCTGCCCCTCATCGCGGCGCTGCCGCGGATGAGCGAGGCCGAGCGGCGCGCGGTCGAGCGGCTCCTCTACGCCACGCACCCCGGTGACGACGCGATCGCGCAGGTGATCGACGCCGTCGCGCGGGCCGGCGGGCTGGAGTACGCGCGGGCCCGAGCGCAGGACCTCGGCGAGCAGGCCGACGTCGAGCTCGACCAGCTTCCCCCCTCGCCGGCGCGCGACGCGCTCCGCGCGAGCATCACCTACGTCCTCGACCGCAGGCGCTAGATGGCAAGCGGACCTCGCCGGCCCGGCTTCTACCTCGGTGTGCTCATCGCCGGCTTCGTGTTCGGCGGCTTTCTCACGGCCTTCGCCCGGCGCTGGCTGCCCGACAGCGCCGCCCGGAGCGTGTTCACCTGGTCGGTCAACCCGACGCTTGGCCCTGTCTCGGTCGATCTCCTGGTGGTAAACTTCACCTTGGGCCCGATCGGGTTCGACGTGTCCGCGTTGAGCGTCATCGGCGTGGTGATTGCCTACCTGATCGCCCGGTCTCTTTTCTAGGAGGTCGCCATGGCGAACCTCGGCTTCACCGAAATCATCCTCATCCTGGTGGTCGTGCTGCTCCTGTTCGGAGCCAAGCGGCTGCCGGAGGTCGGCGCGTCCATCGGGAAGGGCATTCGCGAGTTCAAGCGGAGCCTCACGGACACGCAGGACGCGATCATGGGAGGCACCGAGGACCGCCCCGGCACCGCCTCGCGACAGATCGACAGCACGAACCAGCCCGCCCCCACGAGCGGGGAGCCGAAGCGGCTGTCGCAGTAACGCTATCGGCTATCCGCTATCCGCTATCCGCCTGCTCCGACGAGGTCTCACACCGCGGATAGCGGATAGCGGATAGCCGATAGCGGATAGCTAGGTTCCTGCCACCTGCTGCTGTGCCGCACTCCGCTGATACAGCTTCGCCCGATTGTCCTCGATGTCCGCCGAGCTGCGAAGCCCCGCGACGAAGTTCTGCACTCGCTCCTGCCGGACCTGCTGGAGCGTCTGCAGCCGGAACTGGTCGAGCTCCGTGGTGAATGCGGCCGAGTCGGCGGGCGTCCGGTCGAGCACCTCCAGCAGGTAGAGGCCGTCTCTCGCCTCGATCACGCCGCTCGCCTTGCCGGAATCCACGCCGAACGCCGCGCCGACCACCACGGGGCTCGAGATCGGCGGGTCGGTGCGGCTGAACGGACCGAACACATCGTACGGCAGCGTGAGCGAGTCGGCGGCCGCGGCGAGCGTGGCGCCGGCCTCGAGCCGCTGCAGGAGGCGCTTCGCGATCTCCCGGGCGACGGTCGCCTTCTTCGCGTCGCGGACCCGCTGCGCCACCTCGTCTCTGACGCGCGCCAGCGGCGGGACGCCTGCCTCGGTGATGCTGTCCGCCCGGAAGAGATACATCGCCAGGGGCGTCTCGATGATCGGGCCGATCTCGCCCTCCTTGGCCCGCGCGGCCCACGCGCCGGCGTCGGGGAGCGTGAGGATGCCGGCCCGCATCTTCTCGCCGGCGCGGAGCGGCTGCGCCTGTCTGATCTCGAGCTTGAGCGCACGCGCCACCGTGTCCAGCGCCGCGGGGTCGGACTGCTCCGCCGCGAGGCGCTCGAGCGAGTCGGCCTGCGCGTCGAGCCGGTCGCGGTGCGCCCCCACGAGCTCGATCGGGATGAGGATGTGTCGCGCCTCGGCCTTGTCGCCCTTGCGGCTGATCACCTCGATCAGGTGGAAGCCGAACTGGGTGAGCACCGGCTCCGACAGCTTCCTGAGCGGCATCGAGAACGCGGCCGAGTCGAAGGCCGGATCGAAGGCGCCCCGGGTCCACTCGCCGAGGTCGCCGCCCTGGCGTCCGGAGACGGTATCGGCCGACTCGAGTCTGGCCACCTCGTCGAACGGCCGCCCGCCCAGGATCTCCTTGCGCAAGGAATCGGCGCGGGCCCGTGCGGCGGCCGTATCGGAGGCGTCGGGAATCCGCGGGATGGCGACGAAGCTGGAGTAGATCGTCTTGGGCCGCTCGAGCTCCTCCCGGTGCGCGCGATAGTACTGCTCGATCTCCTGCGCGCTCGCGGTCACCGCCGAATCCGGCACGGCGTTCCTCGGCACGATCGCGGCGAGCCCGATCTTCACCTTCTCGTGCTGGTCCCGATAGCGTTCCCAGAGCGCCGCATCGGAGAGGTAGACGTCGGCCGTGATGGCACGGATCAGCTTGGCGCGCTCGATCTGGGTGCGGTACTGCGCTTCCATGGTCGGCACGAACTGCAGGGCCACGCTCGAGCCGAGCCACTTCTGGTACTTGCCGAGATCGAACTGGCTGTCGGTCTGGAACTCAGGCAGCCGGTAGAACTCGGGAAGCGGGTTGATGCGGATGGCCTCGAAGATCTCGTCGTCGGAGACCTGAATGCCGCGCCGGGCGTACTCGTCGCGGAGGAGACCCTCGGTGACGAACTCGTTCCAGACCTCGTTCCGGATCGCCTCGTAGTCGTCCAGGCCGAGGCTCGCCTGCGTCTGGCGCTGCCGGGCGTCGATGACGCGCTGCACCTCGGACTCGAAGACCCGCGCGTCGATGGACTCGCCGTTGACCGAGCCGACGTCGGTCGCGCTCGTGAGGTTGCCCCAGTCCACGCTGGTCAGCATGAAGACCACCATGAGGAGGGCGAAAACCGCGCCTGCGACCTTGCCGGCAATACCGCGCACGAACTTGATCATGATCCGGTCCGGTACTCTCGAAGCCGAGCGGGGAAAAGAGCCATAAGCTTAAGCCCGACAACACGAAACCTCAAGCGCAACGGCCGGCCTCCGGAGTTGACAGGCCCGCGCCGCCTCGCTACTGTCCGCTGAAGTCCCGCAACGACTTAGGCCGTTCCCCCAGCACCCTCAAACGTCAGAGCCCCGGACCGGGATGTCCACCAGCGAGATCGCCAAACTCGAGAGCCGTTGGCGCGAGAATCCGCAGGGACTGACGTTCGCGCCGCTGGCCGAGGCGTACCGCAAGCAGAAGGATCCGCGCCGGGCGCTCGAGATCCTGCAGCCCGGCCTGGAGCGGCACCCCGACTACATCCCCGCGAACATCGTCCTCGGCCGCTGTCATTGGGACCTGAGCGATCTCGAAGCGGCAGAGCAGGCGTTCACGCACGTGCTGACGCTCGACGGGGAGAACGTCATCGCGCTGAAGGCGCTCGCCGACATCACCGAGCGGCAATCCCGGCCGCACGAGGCCGAGCGCTGGCTCGAGATGCTGCTCTCGGTCGATCACAGCAACGACGAAGCGCGGGACCAGCTCGCCCGGATTCGCGCCGTGCAGAGCCTGTCGCCAATCGTCGAAACCCCGTCGGCATTGGCGGAGAGCTCACCGGAGCCGACCGTGCTCGCGGACGCGCCGGTGATGGACGAGCCGGAGCCGGCCGCGCCCGCGGGTTGGGTCTCCGCCGCCGACGACCTGGCCGGGAGAGGGGCGCCGGCGGCGTTCGCGGAGCTCAGCGAGCCCGCGGACGCGACCGGGCCGCCGCCCGCGGAGCCGGAGCCGATGGCCCCGGCTGAGCCCGCCGCGCTGCCGCTCCACGAGGGGGACTCGTTCCGCTTCGAGCGCGCGGAAGAGATCGTGCTCAACGTGGCGAGCGGTTCTGAATTCCAGTCGCCGAGCGCGGCGGAGGATTTGATGTCCGGCGCGCGCGGCGCGCGCGGCGCGGTGGAGCCGGAACCGCAGCCCGGGCCCGAGGCCGAGCCGCAGGCGTCTTCGCTGGAGCTCGAGCCGCCGCCGCCGGCCGCGCTGTTCGGGTCGTACCCGCCGTACGACGCTCCGGCGGCCGACGAGCCGCCCGCGTACGTTCCGCCCGCGTACATTCCGCCCTCGGCCGAACCGATGACCGCGGGCGAGCCGCCATCCGACACCGATGCTCCTGCCACCGCGGAGCCGGATCTGGTGGTCACCGAGACCATGGCACAGGTATTCCTCCGCCAAGGGCACGTGGTCGAGGCATTGGCGGTCTATCGCGAGCTCGCCGCCCGGAGCCCGGAATCGGAGCGCCTGCGAGAGCGCGTCGCCGAGTTGGAGGCGCGGTACCTCGCACTCTCGACCCCGCCTCCGCGGCCCTCATTTCTCGCCCGCGACACCGGTGGGCAGTCGCTGGGCAGCTTCTTCTCGGCGCTGCTCGCGGCGCGCCCGGAGCGGATCTCGCCCGCTTCGGGCGACGGCGCGGGCGGGATGGAGCTGAGCCCGGAAACCGCGCCCGCGACC
>JBOHSY010000453.1:0-6010 GCA_050733355.1 Gemmatimonadales bacterium
GCGCAGTACCGACCAGCACCGCGTCGGCGCCGGCCCGCGCCGCGCGCTCGACGTCCGCGACCGCCGCCATGCCGCTCTCCGCGACCGCGATCCGCTCCCTCGGCACCCGCTCGACCAGCCGCCACGCGCCGTCCAGGTCGACGCGGAACGTGTCGAGGTCGCGGCTGTTCACCCCGATCACCCCGGCGCCGGCGTCGACCGCCGCGTCGAGCTCGGCCGCCGTGTGCACCTCCACGAGCGCGTCGAGCGCCAGGTTGCGCGCCGCCCGCAGCAGGTCGTGAAGCCGGGCCGGCGACAGGGCGCGGACGATGAGCAGGACCGCCGCCGCACCGGCGCCCCGCGCCTCGAGGATCTGGGCTTCGTCGAGGATGAAGTCCTTGCGGAGCACCGGCGCGCGGACCCGCGCGGCCACGTCCTCCAGGTCCCGGATGGAGCCGCCGAAGAACGGTCCGTCGGTGAGCACCGAGATCGCCGCCGCGCCGCCATCCGCGTACGCGGCGGCATGCGCCGCCGGGTCGAGGTCGCCACGAATCACCCCCGCGGACGGGGAGCGCCGCTTCACCTCGGCGATGAGCGCCACCCGATCGCGCCGCAGCGCCGCCGCGAACGCGGGCGGGGCCGGCGCGTTCGCCGCGCGGCGCTCGAGCTCGCCCCGACGCGGCCGCAGCGCCGCGAGCGAACGGCGGGTCGAGTCGAGGATCTGGTCGAGCGTCGCGGGCATCTTGTCCTTCGGCGACTCTTCGGGTAATGTTATTCGGGCTCTATTCGGTCGCACACCACACGCGGGAGACGCGAGTATGCCGCTCACCAGACGCCAGAGCGAGATCCTGACCTATCTCCAGACCCATATTCAGGAGGAGGGCTTTGCGCCCAGCTTCGAGGAAATAGCGGAGCGGTTCGGATTCCAATCGCTGGCCACGGTGCACGAGCATCTCACCAATCTCGAGCGCAAGGGATACATCCGCCGCTCGTACAACGAGAGCCGAGCCATCGAAGTGCTGCCGCCCAGGGGCACCGCGCTCGCCACCGAAATCCCGCTGCTCGGCAAGGTCGCGGCCGGCACGCCCATCGAGGCGCTGATGCACCAGGAGACCATCGCCGTGCCCGAGCAGATGCTCCCGCGCCGCGGGCCCAACTTCGCGTTGCGCGTGTCCGGCGCCTCGATGATCGACGACCACATCCTCGATGGCGACTACGTCGTCGTGCACGGTAAGCAGAGCGCCGAGAACGGCGAGCTCGTCATCGCGCTGGTCAACGGCTCCGAAGCCACCGTCAAACGCTTCTATCGCGAGTCGGGCGGCTGGATTCGCCTGCAGCCGGCGAATGCCACCATGCAGCCGATGCGCTTCCAGGAGCGCGACGTGCTCATCCAGGGCCTCGTCGTCGGCGTGATCCGGAAATACTAGTTACGAGTTACGAGCTACGAGTCGTCGCTCGCCGTAAATTCTCCAGAACGGCCGCCGCTCGGCCGTTGGCCAGCGCGCGTTCCGCCGTCTTTACCCCATCGGCAAACGAAAGTCCCAACCCGGCCACGTAAAGCGCCGCGCCCGCGTTGAGCAACACGGCCGCCCGCGCGGCGGGACCTCCATCGCCGGCCAGCAGCCGCTCGATGTGGGTTGCATTCTCGGCGGGCTCGCCCCCGGCGAGATCGGACAGGTCGTCCACCGCCAGCCCCGTGTCGGCGGGATCCAGCACCGATTCGCCGATGCGGCCGTCCCGCACCTCCCATACCGTCGTCACGCCCCGCGGGCTGATCTCGTCCATGCCGATCTCCCCGTGGACCACGAGGGCGTGCGCGGCTCCCAGCTCTCGGAGCGCGCCCGCCACGAGCGGCGCCCGCGCACGGTCGGCCACGCCGATCACCTGCCGGCGCACGCCCGCCGGGTTCACCAGCGGCCCGAGCAGGTTCATGATCGTCGCGATGCCCAGCTCCTTTCGCGTCGGGCCGACGTGGCGCATCGCCGGGTGGTAGGTGGGCGCGAACAGAAACACGAGCCCCACCGCATCCAGCACCGCGGCCGCTCGTTCGGGCGGCAGCGCGATGTCGACGCCGAGTGCTTCGAGCACGTCGGCGGATCCGCAGCGTGACGTGAAACTCCGATTCCCGTGCTTGGCCACCGGCACGCCTGCGCCGGCCACGACGAACGCGGCGGCCGTGGACACGTTCAGCGTGCCCACGGAGCCGCCACCCGTGCCGCAGGTGTCCACCAGCCGGTCGGTCATCGGCGTGCGGAGCGCGAGCATGGCACGCCGCAGCGCCACCGCCGCGCCGGCGAGCTGCTCGACCGACTCGCCGCGCGCCCGGAGGCCCATCAGCAGCGCCGCGGTCTGGGCCGGCGTCGCGTCGCCGCTCATCACGACGGCGAACGCGGCCGCGGTGGCGTCGGCGCCCAGCGGTCTGCCGTCGGCGAGGCAGCGGAGGGCTGCCGCGAGCGGGGTCGAGGAGCTCGAGATCGGGACGGTGCTCATGTGGTCAGCGGGAGTTCGGGAGGGGGCGGCTTCACCCCTCGAAAACGTATCTCGTGTCGCCACGTTCTGTCAATCACCACAAGCACTTGCGGTTGTTGCCCCGGTCTGTCGCGCGGACTAGATTTCGGCGCGATGCTCGACACTTTCCTCGCGATCCTCCACTTCGACGGCGGCGCCTTCGTGGGGTGGCAGCGCCAGCCCGCCGGCCGATCGGTTCAGGGCGAGTTCGAGCGGGTCCTGGAACGCCTCACCGGTCATCGCGTAAGTGCATACGCCGCCGGCCGCACCGATGCGGGCGTCCATGCTCAGGGGCTGGGCGTGAGCTTCGCGCTCCCCGCCCGATGGACCGCCGAGGACGCCCGGCGCGCCCTCAACGCCCTCTTGCCGGCCGATTGCTGGGTCGAGCGCGTGACGCCGATGCGGCACGGCTTTCACGCCCGGAAGAGCGCGGTCACCCGCCGCTATCGCTACGATGTGGGTGCCGACGAGGCGAGCGCGTCGCCGTTCCGCCGCCGCTACGAGTGGGCGCTCGGACGTGCGGTCGACGTTCGCGCGATGCGCCTCGCCGCCGCGCAGCTTCGCGGCGAGCAGGATTTCACCGCGTTCTCGGTCCGGGGCCAGCTCAAGCCGCACCATCGCTGCCGGATCACGCTCTCCGACTGGACCGATCGGGCGGACGGTCGTGGTGTGAGCTACCACGTCCAGGCCGACCGCTTCCTCCATCACATGGTGCGGATGCTGGTGGGCACCATGGTCGACATCGGGCTTGGTCGCCGGCCGGTCGCGGACATCAGCGCGCTCCTCGCCCGCGGCGACAACCTCGAGACCAGCCCGCCCGCGCCGGCCGAGGGTTTGTATTTCGTCGCGGCGGCGTATCCGCCCGAGTGCTACGCCGACGGTTCCCCGACGCCGGTCGCCGCCGGCGCGGAGGCGTCATGAGAGCCGATCTCGCGCTGCTGCTCGTGATCTGCGGCGTGGCCGCGTGCGGGCGCACCGACCGCGCGGCGTGGCCGTTGCGAACCGCCGGCGCGCAGCAGCGCGAGGCGACCGTCACCCGCGAGACCCGGCGTGCCGATGCCGCCGCGAACGTCGTAGCCGCCCGGCGCACCGCTCTGGTCGAGGCGACCGAGCGCGTCGCCCCGGCGGTGGTGTCCATCCACCAGACTGGTCGCCAGCGGGTGCAGCCGCGGTCCCCATGGGACCTCTTTTTCGTCCCCGAAGGCGGCGAGCGGCTCGTCGAGGGCTACGGCACCGGTTTCATCATCCGCGCCGACGGCATCATCGTGACCAACCAACACGTCGTCGCCGGGGCGGAGAAGGTCGTAGTGAGTCTCGCCGACGGTACGGACCTGCCCGCGCGGGTGCTGGGGGAAGACCCGCTGACGGACATCGCCGTGCTGAAGGTGGATCGCACCGGCCTGCCCACGGCGCCGACCGGCCGCAGCGACGATCTCATGATCGGCGAATGGGTCGTCGCCCTGGGCAATCCCTTCGTCTATCTGCTGGGCAATGCCGAGCCGTCGGTGAGCGTCGGCGTGGTGAGCGCCACCGGCCGCAACATCCTGCCCTCCGGCCAGCAGCCGGGGCTGTACCTCGATATGATCCAGACCGACGCGGCCATCAACCCCGGCAACTCGGGAGGTCCGCTCACCAACGCGCTCGGCGAGGTCGTGGGCGTCAACTCCTCGATCTTCTCCAACAGCGGCGGATCCATCGGCCTCGGCTTCGCGATCCCGATCGAGCGGGCGCTGGCGGTCACCGACGCGATCGTGCGTGACGGCGAAGTGCGGCGCGCGTGGACGGGGCTGGATGTGGAAGGCCCCTCACGCATGATGAGCTGGAAGAGCGTCGGCGGAGTCGAGGTCGCCTCCGTGGCGCCCGACGGACCGGCGGACCGCGCGCGGCTTGCACCCGGCGACGTGCTGATCTCCGCCAACGGTCGCCGGCTGCGCAACTTCCTCGATTGGGAGGCGGTCAAGCTCGACCTCCAGGTGGGCGACACCGTCGCCATCGAGGTGCGCCAGCACGGGCGCATCGCGCGCCGGCTGCTCGTGACCGGCGACCTGCCCACGGTCACCGCCGACAAGCTGACCGCCCTCCGCGATCTCCAGCTCGTCACGGTCACGCCGGGGGTGCGCGCCGAGCGCGGGCTGCGGTCGGAGGCGGGCGCCCTCATCTTTCGCATCACGCCCGCGGCGAGCCGGAGCTCCGGCCTGCGGGAAGGCGACGTGATCGTCGCGATCAACCGCACGCCGGTGCGGAGCGCGGCGCAGGCCGGGGAGCTGCTGGAGCGGCGCGCGGGCGTGGCGCGGGTCTATTTCGAGCGGAGCGGACAGATCAACTTCCTCGACCTGATGCTGCGATGAGCGACGAGCGCTGGCGGTCCCCGCTGGGTACCCGGTACGCGTCGCCTGCCATGCAGGCGCTGTGGGGCGAGCCGCGTCGCATCGGGCTCTGGCGCCGCCTCTGGCTCGCGCTGGCGGAAACGGAGCGCGAGCTCGGTCTCGCGATCCCGGAGACGGCGCTGGCCGAGATGCGGGCGCACCTCGACGACGCCGATCTCGCCGCCGCCGGACGGTACGAGCGCCGCTTCCGGCACGACGTGATGGCGCATGTGCACGCGTTCGGCGACCAGGCCCCCGCCGCCCGCCCCTACATCCATCTGGGCGCGACCAGCACGTTCGTGACCGACAACGCCGATCTGATCGTCATGCGCGAGGGCCTCCGCCTCCTGCTCGGCCGGCTGCTCGCGGTGCTCGGCGTGCTCGACGGCTTCGCCCGCCGGCACGCTACGCTTCCCTGCCTCGCGTACACCCACTTCCAGCCGGCGCAGCTCACCACGGTGGGCAAGCGCGCCACGCTCTGGATGCAGGACTTCGCGGTGGACGTCGAGGAGCTCTGCCATCGCATCGAGACGATGCGCTTCCGGGGCTGCAAGGGCACCACGGGAACGCAGGCGTCGTTCCTCGAGCTCTTCGGCGGCGACCACGCCAAGGTACGTGAGCTCGACCGGCGCGTGACCGAGCGGATGGGGTTCGCCCACGCGTACGCGGTGACGGGCCAGACGTACCCGCGCAAGGCGGACAGCGCAGTGCTCGACGCGCTCAGCGGCGTGGCGCAGTCCGCCGCCAAGATGGCCGGCGACCTCCGCCTGCTGCAGCACGAGGGGGAGATCCTCGAGCCGTTCGAGAGCGAGCAGATCGGCTCGAGCGCCATGGCCTACAAGCGGAACCCGATGCGCGCCGAGCGCATCGGCGGCCTCGCGCGGTTCGTGCTCGCGCTCCAGGCGAACGCGGGGCAGACGGCGGCCGCCCAATGGCTCGAGCGCACGCTCGACGACAGCGCCAACCGCCGGCTCACGCTGCCCGAGGCGTTCCTCGCCACCGACGCCATCCTCGTGCTCGCCACCAACGTCGCCGCGGGCCTGGAGGTCCGCGAGCCGGTGATCGCGGGACACGTGGCGGCGCAGATGCCGTTCATGGCCACCGAGCGGTGGTTGATGCTCGCGGTCGGCGCCGGCGGCGACCGGCAGGCCCTGCAC
>JBOHSY010000454.1:0-5024 GCA_050733355.1 Gemmatimonadales bacterium
GCGGAGGTCGCCGCCTCGCGGTCGCGCTCCGCCACGGCCCCCGCCGCGGCGAGTCGGTCGTTGCGCTCGGCGTTCCGCCGCGCGACCTGCGCGGTCTGCTCGGCGCTCCGGACTGCCGCCTTGGCGGAGAGATAGCTGTCGCGCACGGCGCGGTCGTCGATCCGGCCGAGCAGCGTGCCGCGCTTCACCCGCTGCCCGGGCTCGACGAACGTCTCCAGCACCGTCCCCGCGACCTCGGCACGCACGTCCGCCTCGCGCTCGGGCGCGAGCGTGCCGCTCACCGCGGGGCCGGCCCGGAGCAGCGTCGAGTCCACGACCACCACGGTCTCCGCCCCGATGATCGTGACCGCCGTGCCCGCCTCCTCCGCCTCGGCGCCGCGCTCGCGGTTGCACCCGCTCAGCACGAGCACACCGGCCAGCGCCGCGAGCCACGCGCCGGAGGTCATACGGGAATTCGTTCGCGCCATCATGGGACGGTCACTCCTGCCTGCACGGTCTGGGTAGCGGCGCCCGGGGTGGGTGGCGCACTGGGCGTCGGGGTCTGCAGCACCTCGAACGCCGCCGTCGTTGGGCCGAGCGGCAGCACTGGCAGCAGCGCCAGCCGGATGCGCGCGACCTCGAGGTCGCGCGCGTCGCGCGCCCGATTCGCCTGCGCCTGCTGGAGCTGCAGCCGTGATTCCAGCAGCTCGGTCTGGGTCGACAGCCCCTCGCGATACCGGAGCTCGGCGATCTCGTATGCCCGGGCCGCCTGTTCGACCGTGCCTTCGCTCGCCTGCACCGCCGCGACGGCCGCGTCCAGCGAGAGCACCGTGTTCCGGGCGTCGACCTGCGCTGCCTCCCGGGTCTGCCGGAGCCGAAGCTCCGCGTCGCGCAGGTCCGCGCGGGCGACTCCGACGGCGCCCGCGATCCGCCCGCCGGTGAAGAGCGGCACGCTCACTCCCACGCCCACCGTCCAGTCCGTCAGGAAGTCGTCGGAACCGGGCAACGCGTCGCTGGGATACCCCAGCTGCGCGAAGCTCGACGACAGGCTGACCGCGGGCCAGCGCTCCCCTCGCGCCGCACCCACGAGGGCGCGCTGCGCCTCGACGTTCTCGGCGGCCTGGCGCACGGGCGCCCGCGCTTCCGGAGTCGTGTCGCCCGGTGTGTCGGTGAGCGTGGCGATCTGCGCGGGCGCCGCCGCCGTGGTGTCGCCCAGCGGTGTGGTGAGCCGGACCGGCTCGGCGAGCGGCAGGTTCAGCAGCTGCTTGAAGCGCACGTAGGCGATGTCGCGTTCCGAGCGGCGCCGGATGAGCACCGGACGCTGGTTGTCGCGGGTCACCCGCGCGCGCAGCAGATCGAACTCCGACGTGTTGCCCACCTCGTGCGCCAGCTGCGTCTCGGCGAGCGTGCCGTCCGCCTGCTCCAGCGTCGCCTCGGCGATCGTCACCAGACGGTCGGCCAGCAGCGCGTCGTAGTACGCCTGCGTCACGTCCAGCACGAGCTGCGCTTCGGCCGCCGTGAGGCCGATCTCCGCACCGCGCAGCGACGCGCCCGCCGCCCGGCTCTCTCCGGCAGTCCGCCCACCGTCGAACAGCCGCTGCGAGAACGACAGGCCGAAGGTGTACGCGTTGGGCCGGCCGAACGGCAGATTCTCGACGCCGCCCCCGCCGGCCGTTCCGAACCGCGACACGCACTCGACCGCCGCCTCCAGAGAATCGAGCCGGCCCGCCGCGCCCGGCTGGGCGGTGAAGGGCATGAGGCACCGGCTCGGGATCTGGGCCGCGGCGTCCCGCGCGATGTCGAACTGCGACTCGAGCGTGCGGGTGTAGGTGGCGGAGCCCGTGAGCTGCGGGAAGTAGCCGCTGCGAGCCCGCTGGCGCTCGCCGCGTGCGCGCTCGACGGCCGCCCGCGCGATGCCCACGTTCTCGCTCGCGCCCTCGGCGAGCCCGAGCGCATCCTCGAGAGAAAGGGGACGGACCGACGGCTGCTGCGCGACCGCGGGCAGGGTCGGCGCCAGCGCCAGCGCCAGGGCGAGCGGCCACCCGGGATTGCCGGACCCGACCCGAACCCTCATCGGCCGGCTCCGGCACGCCGGCCGGCTGGGCGTCGCGGCACCTTCCGGCGATCCGCTCCCACCGCGCGCAGCAGCAGCTCGACGTACAGCCTGACGTTCTCCTGGGGAGGCGGCATGTCCGGCAGCAGGTCGCGCCAGAGCGCGTTCGACAGCAACGCGCCGATCAGCATGCCCGCGGCGGCCTCCGAGTGCACGTCCTCGGCAACCAGGCCGCGCGCCTTCAGTGCCTCGAGAAACCGGACGAGCTGGAAGAACTCCTCGTTCGTGTCTTCGCAAAGTCCCGGTGCGATCTCCGGCCGTTCCACCATCTCGCCCATGAGGCGGCGGATCAGGTTGCGGTGCTCGTAGAAGTCCGTGAAGCAGGCCAGCGCCCAGCGGTTCAGCTCGGCGACCGGGTCCGTCGCCGCCATGTCGAGGAGCGGCCGGCTCTCGCGAGCGACGACCCGGAGCGCCTCGCGGATGAGGGCGTCCTTGGACCCGAAATGACGGAAGACCGTCACCTCGTTGAGGTCGGCTTCCTGGGCGATGCGTCGGGTGGTCGTCCCGTGGTACCCCGCCTCGGCGAAAAGGCGGGCGGTGACGCTGATGAGTCGGTCGCGGGTGTCGGTCCGGTCGCGGGGAGAGTCAGTCATGAAAGCAAGTATGTACTTGCTTCGGCGATCGGTCAAGGCGGGTGATTCAGGGCGCGACCGGCTCGGCTCCGGCTGTCTCGAGCGCCGCATTCACGGCCGGGAGCTGTCGCTCCAGCACGTCGGCGAGGCGCTTCAGTTCGACGTCGAGCTGCGCCGCCAGCAGGCGGAACGCTTCGTACGACTGCGCCGTCGGCTTCGCCTCGGCACTTCCGACCGTCGGACCCAGCGCCGCGATCTTGTTGCTCAGCTTGATCGGGTAGTTGAGCGGGTCCTGCGCGCTCCGGTTCCGCACCTGGTACAGCTCGCCTTCGATCTCGGCGAGCCGCGCGAGCAGCGGCGCCGCGGCCCGGCCCACGGCCCCGCCCCGTTGGCCCAACCGCGCCCGGCGAGCCTGGAGCTGGTCCCGCACGCGCCGGATCGTCTTCACCGCCTCGTGCGCCATCGAGGTGCGATCCCGGATCGCCGACAGCAGCGCATACTGCTCGGCGAGCTCGGCCGGCGTCGCCCTGGACCGCGGATCCTTGAGCACGGCGAACGGCTCGGCCAGCGTCTGGCCGGCCGCCGTCATCCGCACCGAGTAGCGACCCGGAGGCACTGCGGGACCCCGTCCGTTCGCGAACCACAGCACCAGGCCTTCGAAGTCGGTCGCGTCGGCGGCACGCAGATCCCACACGAACCGGTTGAGACCGGGCTGGTTCGGCACCCGGGGTTGACGGCGGCGGCTGGGAGCCTCCCGGCTCCGCTCCTCTTCCTCGACCAGTGCCTGCACCCGCTCCTCCGCCGCCTCGCGGGAGACGCCGAGCTGCGCGAGGCTGTCGATCCGGAGTCGAGCAACTCCATGCGGACCGTCTGACGCGGCTCCTTGAGCCAGTACCAGACCGCTGCCCCGCTGGGCGGGTTGGCACCGGCGGGTCCCGCTTCGGGGGACGGGACGCCCCACTGGATCCGATAGGCGTCGCGGGGCCGGTAGAGATGCGCGGGCTTCTCCCCGACCGCGGCGGCGTGCTGCCGGAGCACCGACAGATCGTCGAGGATCCAGAAGCTCCGACCGTGGGTGGCCGCAACGAGGTCGCCTTCCTTGACCACGAGATCGTGCACCGGCACGGGCGGCAGGTTGCGCTGCAGCGACCGCCACGACGCGCCCCCGTCGAACGACACCCACACGCCGCGCTCGGTGCCGGCGTACAGCAGGTCGGCGCGCTCAGGGTCCTCCCGTACAGCCCGGGTGAAATGGGTCGAGGCGATTCCCGTGTCGATGCGACGCCAGGTCTTCCCGTAGTCGTCCGTGCGCCAGAGATACGGCCGCAGGTCGTCGAGCTGATAGCGGTTCGCCGCCACGAATGCGGTGCCCGGCTTGTGCGCCGACGCCTCGATCAGCGACACCCGCGTGAATGGCGCGAGATCTTTCGGGGTGACGTTGGTCCAGGTGGCCCCGGCGTCGCGGGACAAATGGATGAGTCCGTCGTCCGAGCCGGCCCACAGGACGCCGCGGTCCCGCGGCGATTCGGCCAGAGTAAAGACCGTGCCGTAGTACTCGACGCTGGTCTGATCCTTGGTGATCGGGCCGCCCGACGGGCCGAGCGTGGCCGGATCGTGCCGCGTGAGATCGGGGCTGATGGCTTCCCAGCTCTGGCCTTCGTCCCGGGAGCGGAACACTACGTTGCCCCCTACGTACATCGTGGCCGGGTCGTGCGATGACACCACGATCGGGAACGTCCACTGGAACCGATACCGGAGGTCGCCGGCCGACTGCCCCATCGGATTCACCGGCCAGACGGTGATGTTGCGCGACAGCCCGGTGCGCAGGTCCGTCCGCGTGAGCAGGCCGCCGTAGCAGCCGGCGTACACGACGTCCGGGTCGTCCGGGCGCGAAGCCACGTAGCCCGACTCGCATCCACCGGCGTCCTTCCACTCGCCCAGCGGGATGCCGCCGGGGAACCGGCTCGGGCCGCAGAGGGTCGAGTTGTCCTGCTGGGCGCCGCAGACCCGGTACGGGAAGTGATTGGTCGTCGAGACGTGATACCACTGCGCCGTGGCATACTCCCGGCCGGTCCAGCTCTTCCCCTTGTTCCGCGACACGTTCGCGCCGCCGTCGTTGCCCTCGATCATGCGCTCGGGATCATCCGGCGCGATCCAGAGGTCGTGGCTATCGCTGTGCGGCGTGACGATGGTGCGGAACGTCCGCCCGCCGTCGCTGGAGCGCTGGAAATCCACGTTGCTGACGTAGACCGTGTTGGTGTCCTTCGGGTCGGCGTAGATGCGGGTGTAGTACCAGGCGCGCTGGCGCAGCTTCCGCTCCGAGTTGACCCGCAGCCAGGTCTCCCCGCTGTCCCCCGAGC
>JBOHSY010000455.1:0-1613 GCA_050733355.1 Gemmatimonadales bacterium
GGCGTACACCGTCCATCGTCACGGCCGCGACTGGGCGGGCGCCGACTGGATGCGCGTCGACGATGACGGCAAGGTCACCGAGTGGCAGTGCCACTACGACCTCGCGTTCATCAGATCGCTGTGACCAGCAGCGACCTGGTCGAAGCCCGCCGCGGCTGAGGGAGTCAGTGAGTATGGAACGGCCGGCTCGTGCCGCATCTTGCGTGGGTTGCCCACGATGAGGTGGACCGAGCCACATACGGAAGGAGCCGGCCGTGTTGATTCATGTTCCTCCTGAGGCGCGCGTTCTGGCAATGGACGTGCACAAGAACACGATCTCGGCGGGGTTGCTCGAGCCGCACTCGGACAGCCCGCTGGTCGACAAGGTGAGCACCGATGACGAGTCGATCCGCCGGTTGATCGCCCGGTTCGAGGAGCCCGGGCGGGTGTGGGCGTGTTATGAGGCGGGCCCGACGGGCTACGAGCTGGCCCGGGTGCTGCGGAATGCGGGGATGCGCTGCGAGGTGATCGCCCCGTCGTTGATCCCCGCCCGGCCCGGGGACCGGGTCAAGACCGACCGCCGCGACGCCCGCCGGTTGGCGCTGTTGTTCCGCGGCGGCCAGCTCAGCTCGGTGCGGGTCCCGACCGTGGCCGAGGAAGCGGTGCGGGATCTGTGCCGCGCCCGAGCCGACATGGTCATCGACCGGAGCCGGGCCCGGCACCGGCTGGGCAAGTTCTTGTTGCGCCACGGCCGGGTGTGGCGGGGCGGCGACAACTGGACGCTCAAGCACGCGGTGTGGATCCGCGCCCAGCACTTCGAGGAACGAGCCCTCGACGAGACCCTCGGCCACTACCAGGCGACACTGGTCGCCCGGGAGGCGGCCGTGGACGCCATCGAGGCCGATCTGGCGCCGTGGTGCGACCGGGCACCGTTCACCGACGCGGTGCATCGCCTGGCCGCCTACCGGGGCTTCACCCACATCGGCGGGCTCGCGCACGTGTCAGAGGTGTGCGACTGGCGGCGGTTCCCCACCGCCGGCCGGTACATGGGCTTCACCGGCCTGGTGCCCTGCGAGGGCTCCAGCGGGGACCGCACCCGCCGGGGTGGCATCACCCATGCCGGCAACGGGCACCTGCGCACCCAGCTCGTCGAGGCCGCCTGGGCCTACAAGGCCCACCCCCAGGTCGGCGCTGTCCTCCGGCACCGCCAGGAAGGAGTCGACCCCGACGTCGTGGCCCGGGCCTGGGCCGCCCAGCTGCGCCTATGCGGCAAGTTCCACCGCCTGGACGCCCGCAAGACCAACCGCAAGACCGTCGTCACCGCCGTGGCCCGCGAGCTCGCCGGGTTCGTCTGGGCCGAGATGACCACCACGTGACATGACCTCGAACAGCTCGCTCGACCGCCCGGGCTGGGCGCGAGCGAGGACCCCGCCATGCGCCGGGCACCCGCCGCAGCAGCACCGACCCTCGTGACGACTATGCCGGCGTCGTTGACGATCTCCGCGATCAGTGTGAGGCACCCCGCTGCGCAACGCCCTTCTGCGACACCAACGCGCGTACATCAGTCTGGCGGCCAGCCCACCAGCCACCGCCCGGCGCATCACCGAGCCCTCGACCGCGCCCCACCCCCCACC
>JBOHSY010000456.1:0-4712 GCA_050733355.1 Gemmatimonadales bacterium
GTGGGTAAGCTGCCGAAGATCCATGACTTCGGCCGGTCCGACATCGACCACTGGACCACGCTGGAGCTGGATTTCACGGCGTACATCCGGGCGACCTGTCCGCCGGCTGCTCGGGCCTCCTGAATGAGGCAACTCCTCGACATGGTGTCGCAGGTGCGCAACAAGCCGGCCGGTTGCGGAAGCCTACGGCCGAGGCGCGCTATCGGGCTGCACCAGACGATAGAGGAACTCTCCCTCGCGGATCATCCCGAACGATTCCCGCGCCACCCGCTCCTGCACCCGCGGGTCGCGTTCGATCACCCGAGCCGCCACCGCCAGCGAATCGACCATGCGCTTGAGCTCGGCGACCCGGACGGCCTCCTCGCGCTCCTGGCGCTTCAGGGTGACGAGATCGAACACGCTGTACTCGCCGCCGAGCAAGGCGAAGGCCGCCGCGGCGACGCAGGCGCCCAGTCCGAGCCAGCGCCCAGGGGTCACAACGGGTAGAGGTCCCGGCCCGGGTAGTGGGCCAGCTCGCCCAGCTCTTCCGCGATGCGGAGCAGCTGGTTGTACTTGGCGGTGCGATCGGTGCGGCTCGCGCTCCCGGTCTTGATTTGCCCGGCGCCGGTCGCGACGGCGAGGTCGGCAATGAAGGTGTCCTCGGTCTCGCCCGAGCGGTGCGAGATGATCACGCCGTAGGCGCTCCCCTTCGCGAGCTCGATGCACTGGAGGGTCTCGGTCAGCGTGCCGATCTGGTTCACCTTCACCAGCACGGCATTGCCTACGCCCTCTTCGATGCCGCGGCCGAGCCGGTCCACGTTGGTGACGAAGAGGTCGTCGCCCACGAGCTGCACCCGGTCGTGCAACCGCTCGGTGAGCGCCGCCCACCCATCCCAGTCGTCCTCGGCGAGCCCGTCCTCGATCGAGACGATCGGGTAGCGGTCGATCCAGCCTTGATAGAGATCCACCATCTGCAGCGCGTTGCGGCGGCTGCCGTCGCCCTTCTTGAACACGTACTCGCCGTCCTGGTGCAGCTCCGACGCGGCCACGTCGAGCGCGATTGCGAGATCCTGCCCCGGCTTGTACCCCGCCGCCTCGATCGCCTGCATCACCGCATCGAGCGCGGCCTCGTTGGACGGCAGCATCGGGGCGAAGCCGCCTTCGTCGCCCACCGCGGTCGAGAGTCCCTTCCTGGAGAGCACCTTCTTGAGGGCGTGGAACACCTCGACGCCCATTCGCAGCCCCTCGGCGAACGTCTCCGCGCCGATCGGCACCACCATGAACTCCTGCGCGTCCACGTTGTTGGAGGCGTGCGCGCCGCCGTTGAGGATGTTCATCATCGGCACCGGGAGCACCCGGGCCATTGGCCCGCCGAGATAGCGGTAGAGCGGCAGACCGGTCTCCTCGGCCGCCGCGCGCGCGACCGCGAGCGACACGGCGAGGATGGCGTTGGCGCCGAGCTTGCTCTTGTTCGGCGTCCCGTCGAGCTCCATCATCTCGGCATCGATCGCGATCTGGTCGGCGGCGTCCATCCCCTCGAGCCGCGGTCCGATCACCTCGTTCACGTTGCGCACCGCCTCGACCACGCCCTTGCCGAGATAGCGGTTCGTGTCGCCGTCGCGGAGCTCCACCGCTTCGTGCTCGCCGGTCGAGGCGCCGCTCGGAACCGCGGCCCGGCCGTTGGCGCCGCTCGACAGGGCGACGTCGGCCTCGACGGTGGGATTGCCCCGGCTGTCGAGGATCTCGCGCGCGTGGACTTCAATAATGGTGCTCATGCCGCCTAGGTACCTATGGCCGAAGGGTGAAGCAGGTGGTCCGGTAGGCGGCAGGGGCGGTAGAGACGGTAGGGGTGGTACGGTTTGGCCGGTAAGGCTCTGAAGGCGGCGAGGCGCACGCGCGCGGCTCCCTTCAACCGTTACCGGCCAAACCGTACCGTCTCTACCACCTTCACCGCCCATACCGTCTTGCGCAAGCGACAACCTACCCATCTGTTCCGCCCCCAGTCAACCAATCGCGAAGTGATCGAAGCCCTTCAGGTTCACATTCGCCCCGTGAAGGGAGAAACGAACACCTTCACCCTCTCGCACCACCCCGATCGGCGTGAGCGCCACGCCGCACGCGTGCGTCAGCTCGACCGCGTCGCGCTCTCGAAACAGCGGCGGCAACGCCACCACCAGCTCGTAGTCCTCGCCTCCCTCGGCCGCGAAGCGCGCTGGATCGATGCCGGACCGCCGCGCTTCGGCCACCGCGCTCGGCGCCACGGGGAGCGTTGCCAGGTCGATCCCGAGCGCCACGCTCGATGCCGCGGCGAGATGGCCGGCGTCACCGCCGAGTCCGTCGCTCAGGTCGACCATCGCGTGCGCACCGAGCTCCGCCAGTTTGACGCCGGCGGCAATGCGGGGCTCCGGATGTGCGAATGCGCGGCGGGCATCGGGCGGCGGCGAGTCGCCCCGTCGCCAGTGCTCGAGCGCGGCGCGCGACGCCCCGAGCGCACCAGTCACCCACACCCGATCCCCCGGAATCGCCCCCGCGCGGGTGACCGGCCGCTCGGTCCGCCCCACCACGGTGACCGTAATGCTCCACGATGGTCCGCTGGATAGATCGCCACCGAGCACTTTCCCGCCCCACGCGGTGGCGGCTGCCCCCACCCCGCGCATCACGGCCACGAGATCGGTGTCCCCCGCGTCGGGCGGCGCGGTCACGGCGGCGAGCAGCCCGATGGCCGGCACAGCCGCCGCGGCCAGATCGGACAGGGCCGCCGCGGCCGCGCGCCATCCGATCTCTTCGGCGGTGAGCCAGCCACGACGGAAGTGCACCCCCTCCACGCTCGTGTCGGTGCTGAGCGCGAGCACGCCAGCGCCTTCCGGAATGAGCACGCAGTCGCCGCCGAGCCCGGCGGCCGCGGGACCCAGCGCCGCCGCGATGGCGCGAATCCAATCGAACTCGCGTCCGGGACCGAGCGGGAGATGCGGCCTCATACGGTGAGCGGCCGCGGCAGCTCGAGCAGAACGGGGGGGCGGACGAGATGCGCCGAATCGAGCCGCGACCACTCGCGCCAGAGATCCGGCAGCGCCGCGATCACGTCCATGGGGCGGAGGCCGCGCGCGCCGACCCGCCGGGCGGCGAGATCGGCGGCGCGGCCGAGCAGCTGGGCGCCGAGCGCGGCGGCCACGTCGGGCTCGACCCCGCGGGCGAGCGCCGCGCCGATCAGGCCGGCCAGGACGTCGCCGCTGCCGCCGGTGGCGAGACCCGGATTGCCCGCCGCCAGCGTGAGCGCCCGGTGTCCGGGATGCGCGACCACCGTCGGCACACCCTTTAGCAATACGGTGGCGTCCAGCCGATCGGCCGCGATCGCCGCCGCGCCCCACGGGTCCAGCTCGCGCTGCGACGCGAGCTCGGGAAAGAGCGTGCGGAACTCGCCCGGATGCGGCGTGAGCACCATGGGGCGCTCGCGCGCCAGAGGGGCCAGCTCGGCCGTGGCGCCCTGATAGGCCACCAGTCCATCGGCGTCGATCACGGCGGCCCGTGCGACATCGAGCACCGCCGTTACCAGCCGCTGGCGCCCCGGGTCGCGGCCGAGCCCCGGGCCGACGACCACGGCATCGGCGCGGGCCAGCAGGTCACGGGTTGCGGCGTCGAGCGGCTCGTCGAACGGCTGCGCGAGCGTCTGGAGATCCGGCTCGGCCTGGACCAGCGCGGCGACTGTGTCGGCCGGGGCGACGGCGTGTACCAGCCCTGCCCCGGCGGCAAACGCCGCGCGCGCCGCGAGCCGGAGCGCGCCGCTCATTCCGGGCGCACCCCCCACGACCACGACCCGGCCGCGGACGCCCTTGTGGTCGGCCGCGTGGAGTACGGGCAGCCAGCCCGCGGCATCGGCGTCGCTCACCAGCGCGGGCCACTCGGCGGAGGGCGACGGATGCCCGATGTCCGCCACGATGATGTCGCCGGACTCGTCGCGGGCGAGCAGGTGGCCCCGGCGCACGCCGCCGAAGGTCACCGTCAGATTGGCACGCGCCGCGCCGTGGACGGCGCCGGTGCCGAGATCGAGTCCGGTCGGCCCGTCCACCGCCACGACCGGCACGGCGACGTCGTGCAGCCGGTCCAGCAGCGATGCGACCGCGGGCCGCGGCGGACCGACCGCGCCGGTGCCGAGCAGCGCGTCCAGCACGAGGCCGGCCCCCGGCCATGGACCGTCGGGCGCGACCTCGCGGACGCCGGCGGTGCGCGCGAGCGCGGCCACGTGATTGCGGAGCGGCGAGCCTTCGCCCGGGGTAGACGCCACCCACACCGGCACGCCGAGCGTGTGAAGTGCCCGCGCGGCGACCCAGCCGTCGCCGCCGTTGTTGCCGGGCCCAGCGGCCACGAGCACGCCCTGGCGGAGCTCGGTGCGGAACCGGTCGGCCGCCACGGCGGCGACCGCCCGGCCCGCGGCGTCCATCAGCGTCGCGAGGGCCACGCCGGCCGACTCGGCCTGCCGATCCCACGCTGCGGACTGCTCGGGCGAGAGAACGGGAATCATGAGAGCTGAATGGTAAGACGTAGGAGGTGAGAGGTGAGAGGTGAGAGGTGAGAGGAGGAGGTGAGAGGTGAGAGGGGCCTCCGGTGCCCTTCATGGCGCCGGCCCCCTCTTACCTCTCACCTCTCTCCTCTCACCTCTCACCTCTCACCTCCTACGTCTTACCATTCAGCTCTCATGATTCCCGTTCTCTCGCCCGAGCAGTCCGCAGCGTGGG
>JBOHSY010000457.1:0-19737 GCA_050733355.1 Gemmatimonadales bacterium
GGGCGGTCGAGTGGCAGGTATCCTGCCGCGGCCCGGGGCGGCGGCCTCGCGATCCCGAGGACGCAACCGCCGTCGTGGCCGCAGCCGCCGTCGGGCTCGACGTGTGCTCCGGAATCCGCTGCCGCCGCGGTGTGGTATACCACGGCGTCGAGCACGGGCAAGCCCCAGCCCCCGCCCAGGACGAGGAGCCAGAGACCTGCCCAGACGCTCGAGCCACGCCGCATCGCGTCGAACCTAGCTGGTCGCCGGGCCGCGCCGCAGGAGACGGTAGACCACGAGCAGGAGGATGGCGCCGAGCACCGAGGCGATGAAGCCGGCCGGCTCGCCTTCGGCATAGAAGCCGAGCGCCTGCCCGAGGAACCGCGCGACGAGCGCACCGGCGATCCCGAGGAGCGTCGTGACGATAAAGCCGCCGGGATCCTTGCCCGGCATGAGCAGCTTCGCAATGACGCCGACGATGAGGCCGATGATGATCGTCATGATGAGACCCATACTACCTCCCGGGCTGAGGACCGACGGCCACGCTCACCGCGGCTGCAACGGAGGAGTGGACCGGAACGTGATCGATCTGTACCCATCTACTGTCACGCTCACCTGGTTCGGCATGTTGCCGGCGAACGTGACGGTTGCGCTTCCGTTCGCGCCGCGGCCATCCCACTGGTTAATCGTGATGGTGGCGTAGGTGCCGTGGGACGTCCAGCGACCCCGACCCCAGGTCTGCCGCTGCCCGGTGAAGCGCAGTTCGGCATCGCCGTTGTCTCGAAGCTGCACCGACGCGTCCTGGAGCTGGTATGTACGGCCCCGCTCCGTGTACTGACCCGTACCGATGAACGACGTATTGATGGGCCCCACGCCGCCCGGCGTCCCCCCGCCTCCGCCCGCAAAGTCGCCTGGCCGGAAATCGACGTTGGCGTTCTGGCTCGGGATGGAAGCGCCGATCCGCTCGATGTCGTTGCCCCGGAACGATACGGACGCATTGCCGCCGGTGCGCCGGCCCTCCCAGGTGTGGATCTGAATGTCGGCCCGCCCGCCGTAGCCGGACCGCCAAGTGCCCTCACCGCGGGCGTTGCGGTCGCCGGTGAACCGAAGCTCGGCGCGGCCGTCATCCCAGAGCCGCACGCTCGCTTCCCGGATCCCGTACTGGCGCCCGCCCAGCCGATACGTGCCGTTTCCCCTCAGCGAGGTGTTTATCGGGCGCGCGCCGGTGCCGCCCGGTTTGAAGCCGACGTCCTCGCCGCCCGATCCCTCGAAGGCGAGGTTGAAGCCTCCCCCGCTCGTGGTGCCCCGGAGCTGCACCCGACCGAGCTCGCTGCCGATGAACGCGACCGTGCCGGTTCCCCGGGTCGCAGGCTCGCGGAGACCGCCGGTAATCTCGATCGAGAGCTCTCCGGACGACCCGGTTCGCGCGCGGCCCTCGAAGATCAGGGGGAGGGCGATGTTGGTGCCGTAGAAGGTGAGCGTGACCGCCTCGCCGCTCTGTTGGAGCGTGCCGCGGCCGAGCCGGACGAACCCGCTGCTGGGAAGGCTGAGCGAGCCGCTTCCCTCGGTATCGATCGATCTATTCTGCGCGTCTACAGGGCGGGCGGCGCACAGCGCCGCTACCACAGCGCCTGCCCTGAACAAGTATGACATGGCGCCTCCTCGGCGACCTCGTTGCATTGGGAATAGCTCTGATACGCTACCAGCGCCGTCACGGCCGTCAAGATCCCGGTCGGTGTAACGGCCGGTCACGGCGGGGCGGCGGACGCCCGGGGCGCGCGAGACCTACGGGCTGGTGGGTCGGACGTCGATCTCGCTCAGCATCGCGCGGCCGGGAAGCCGGAGGGCGTGAACGATCGTCTCCGCGACGTCCTCGGGCGCCAGGATGTTGGCGGGGTTGGTCGGAAGCAGCGGCTGGTCGCGGAGCATCGCCGTAGCGACGGAGCCCGGACAGACGGCGATCACCCGCACGCCGTCCCGCCGGACCTCGAGCATGAGGGAGCGGCTGAAGCCGAGCACGGCGTGCTTGGAGGCCGCATAAGCGGTGCCGCCGACGAACCCGTTCTTGCCGGCGAGGCTCGCCACGTTGACGATCGTGCCGCGGCGGCGTTCGCGCATGCCGGGCAACACCAGTCGCGTGAGGAGGAACAAGGCGCGGACGTTGGTCGCCATGGTCGCATCCCAGTCGGCGAGCGAGAGCTCCTCGATGCGCCGGCCGATCAGCACGCCCGCGTTGTTGACCAGCACGTCCACGGGGCCGAGGCTTCGTTCCACCGCCGCCACGATCCCGGCGGCATCGGCCTCTGCGCCCACGTCGCCCGGGCGGCCGGCGGCGTCGATGCCGGCGGCGCGGAGCTCGCCCAGCAACGCATTCAGCTTCGCGGCGGTGCGCGCGCAGACGCCGACGCGGAATCCGGCCCGCCCGAGCGCCAACACCGTGGCACGGCCGATGCCTTCGGTCGCGCCCGTGACGAGGGCGGTCTGGGCACGAGTCACGAGTTGCCAGTCACGAGTTACGACTACGGGTTTCGGGTTGCACACCCGGCTCAGCGTCAGGTACTCAACTAGACTACACCCGTCCCTCGTAACTCGTAACTCGTAACTCAATGGCCCCTCCGCTGGCGCACCCCGGCATCCGTCCCAATCCCGATCGCGGCGGCCGCAAGGCCCGCGCGGGACAGCCGCCGGACGAGCCCCCCAGCTGGGGGGAGCGCCTCCGCGCCCTGCGGCACCTGCCCCGCCTGTTCCGGCTGGTGTGGTCCACCGAGCCGCGCTACGTCATCAGCATCCTGTTCCTGCGCCTGGCCCGGGCGGTCGTCCCGCTCGCGGTGCTCTGGATCGGCAAGCTGATCGTGGACGAGGTCGTAGCCGCCGTCACCCGGGGCGACGCTTCCTGGGAGCGACTCCTGTTCCTCCTCGGCGCGGAGCTTCTCGTGGCCGTGCTGGGCGAAGCGCTGAGCCGCGCGTCGGCGCTGTACGAGAGCCTGCTGGGCGACCTGTTCGCCAACCGCACGAGCGTCGAGCTGATGCGCCACGCCGCCGCGCTCGACCTGGAGCAGTTCGAGAATGCCGAGCTGTACGACCGCCTCGAGCGAGCGCGGCGCCAGACGGTCGGACGCATCGCCCTGTTCAGCCTGGTGCTCTCGACGTTCCAGGACCTCGTGACGCTGGTCTCGCTGTCCGTGGCGCTGGTCGCGTACGTGCCCTGGCTCCTGGTGCTGCTCCTGGTGGCGGTGCTCCCCGCACTTCTGGGCGAGACCCACTTCGCCTCGCTCGGCTACTCCCTGCTGTACAGCTGGACCCCCGAGCGCCGCCAGCTCGACTACCTCCGCTACATCGGCGCGAGCGACGTCTCGGCCAAGGAGGTGAAACTCTTCGGGCTGTCGCAGTTCCTGGTGGACCGGTACGACCGGGTGAGCCGCGAGTTCTACGAGGCCAACCGTGCGCTCGCCACCCGGCGGAGCATCGTGTCCACCCTTCTCGCCGCGGTCGGCACGCTCGGCTACTACGCGGCATACGTGGTCATCATCTATCTGACCGTCATCGGCCATCGCGGTCCCGCCGGTGTCTTCACCATCGGCGTGCTCACCTTCCTCGCCGCCTCGTTCCGGCAGAGCAGGGACCTCATCCAGCGCGCGCTGCTCGCCCTGTCGCAGATCTACGAACAGAGCCTGTATCTCGACGACTTGTTTTCGTTCTTCGCCATCGAGCCGAGCATCCGCTCGTCACCGGGCGCTCTGCCGATCCCGGTGCCGGTCACGGAGGGGTTCGTGTTCGAGGACGTGGGCTTCCGGTACCCGAGCTCGGAGCGCTGGGCGGTGCGCCACCTCAGCTTCCGGCTTCAGCCGGGCGAGCGCCTGGCGCTCGTCGGCGAGAACGGCGCCGGGAAGACGACCCTGGCCAAGCTGCTGGTGCGGCTCTACGATCCCACCGAGGGGCGCATCCTGCTCGACGGGCGGGACCTCCGCGAGTACGACGTGGCGAGTCTCCGCCGGCACGTGGGCGTGATCTTCCAGGATTTCGTCCGGTACGATTTCGTCCTGCGCGAGAACATCGCCGTCGGCAGCATCGAGCGGCGGGAAGACGAGCCGGCGATCCGCGACGCGGCCGAGCGCAGCCTAGCCGACACGGTGGCCGCGCGGCTCACCGAGCGCTACGACCAGATGCTCGGCCGGCGATTCGAGGGCGGCGTGGATCTGTCCGGGGGGGAGTGGCAGAAGGTCGCCCTCGCACGCGCGTACCTGCGCGACGCCCAGCTGCTCGTGCTCGACGAGCCTACCGCCGCGCTCGATGCCCGGGCGGAGTACCATGTCTTCCTTCGGTTCTCGGAGCTCACCGCGGGCAAGATGGCCGTGCTGATCTCCCACCGCTTCTCGACCGTACGCATGGCCGACCGGATTCTCGTGCTCAAGGACGGCGAGCTGGCGGAGGACGGCACTCACGAGGAGCTGGTGGCTCGCGGCGGGCTTTACGCCGAGCTGTTCGGGCTCCAGGCGGCCGGCTACCGGTAGTGTGCCCGCATGACCTCGTCGCGGATTCGGGGGCCGTCGGGGTGGATACGCTGGTGCGGCGGGGCTGATGCTGAACGAGGGCGAGGCCGACCTCCGGACGCCACCGGGCCAGGCGGCGAGGTGACGTTCCCCTCGGAGCCGCACGGGCTGGCGCGCATGGGGAAGCCGACCCACCGGATCGAGCGGCTCCAGCACATCCTCAACTGGTTCGCCAGATACCGGCTCGACCAGCCGATCGACCTGTACGACGGGCCCTGAGCGGGGGCTTCCGGCGTCAGTCGGCTCAGGGGGGAGTGAGCGTGTCAGGCGCGTCCGCTCCATTACCGCCCGTGCGCACCACCTCCGATGCAACGAGCATCGGTTTGCCTCGAAATCGCTCCTCGAGCTTGGGGTCGAGGTCGACGCCCAGCTCGCCCTCGACCTCGGCCACGTCGCAGCGGCGCACGATCCCGGACACCAGGAGCTTGTCGCCCCGCTGGAGCGTCGTCCGCTCCTCGGCAAGCAGGCGGGGGAGCGGACGGCGCGTGACCACGAGGATCTGCTCCCGCATCACGGGATCTTCGTCTCTCAGGGTGAAGATCCGGTTCCCGTGCGGCTCGGCTACGGCGGCGGCGAGGCGGATGCGGTCGCCCATGAATTCCTCGGGCCGGTCCATGATCCGGTCAACCGATATCGGCGGTACGGACTCCGCACCGCCGGGGAGCGGGGATGGTATCCCGCAGGCGGAGGAGAGTGCGAGCAGGGGGAGCATGGGAAACCCAGCGGCGGCGCGGGGTAATCGGGTCATCCGGTCCTCCTAACACCCTGGGCTCGCAGCATTTGACAAGCCGCCGCACGGGGGGCAAGTTGGGATTCCCTCAAACTCCGGGAGGTGGCGGCCATGAAACTCTATGGCTCGAACGCCATCCGCAACGTGGCTTTCGTCGGCCATGGAGGCAGCGGAAAGACGTCTCTGGTGGATGCGCTCGCCTTCGTCTCGGGCTCGAGCCGCCGCCACGGATCGATCAAGGACGGCACCGCGCTCACCGACTACTCCTCCGACGAAATCGAACGCAAGCACTCTATCGGGCTCGGCCTCGCTCACGCCGAATGGCTCGACACCAAGATCAACCTGATCGACACGCCCGGCTACCTCGACTACTTCGGCGAAGTGGTCACCGGGCTGCACGCGGCCGATGCGGCGGTCGTCGTGCTGAGCGGCACCGCCGGGGTGGAAGTCGGCACCGAGAAAGCCTACGAAGTGTGCGATCACCTGCACCTGCCCCGCATTCTGTTCGTTTCCATGATGGACAAGGAGCACGCGGACTTCGAGCGGGTGTTCGAGGACGTAAAGGCCCACCTCACGCCGAAGGTCGTCCCGGTCGAGATCCCGATCGGCGACGGGCACGACTTTCACGGCATCATCAACCTCTTTTCGGGCCACTGCCACTTCTACAAGAAGGGCACCAAGACTGGCGAGTACGAGGTCGTGCCGATCCCCGCCGAGTACGAGGGACGGTTCCGGCAGTATACCGACCAGTTCACCGAGGCCGTGGCCGCGACTGACGACGAGCTCATCGAGCGGTACCTCGGTGGCGAGGAGATCCCGCGCGACGAATTCGTCCGGGCGGTGAAGCAGGGCATGTTGCGGGGCGAAGTGGTGCCGCTCTTCTGTGGCAGCGCGGAACTGACGTACGGCGTGCGGGCGCTGCTGAAGAAGATGGTGGAGCTGTTCCCGTCCCCCGCCGAGATCGCGGCGCCCGCGGTCGATGAGTCGCGCCCGCCGCCGCTCCTGGGTCGCGTGTTCAAGACCGTATCCGAGCCCCACGTGGGCGACGTGACCTTCTTCCGGCTCTACGTCGGCGAGCTCGCCAACGGCGCCGAGGTTCACAATGCGGAGCACGACGTCGCCGAAAAGCTGAATCACCTGTCGATCCAGCAGGGTAAGGAGCGGATCGAAGTCGAGCGCCTGCACACGGGCGACATCGGATCGGTGGCCAAGCTCAAGGACACGCACACCGGCGACACCTTCTGCCGCCGCGACCATCCGGTCCGGCTGCCGCCGCTCCCGTTCCCGGACGCCGTCGCCACGTCGGCGGTGCTCGTGAAGCAACGGGGCGAGGAGGACAAGCTGGCGGCCGGTCTGCACAAGCTGCACGAGGAAGATCCGACCTTTCACTTCGAGTACAGCTCGGAGCTGGGCCAGACGCTCATCCACGGGATGGGCGAGCGCCACTTCGAGACGGTGCTGGGCCGCCTGGCCCGGAAGTTCGGGGTGCACGCGGAGCTGATCCGTCCGCGGGTGGCCTACCGCGAGACGATCAAGGGCAAGGGCGACGGCCAGGGCAAGCACAAGAAGCAGACCGGCGGGCGCGGGCAGTTCGGCGACTGCTGGGTGCGTCTGTCACCGCTGCCCCGCGGCGCCGGCTACGATTTCGTGGACAGCATCGTGGGCGGCGTGATCCCCAACAAGTACATCCCGGCCGTGAATCGCGGGATCCAGGAATCGGCGGAGCGCGGCGTGGTCGCGGGATATCCGATGGTCGACTTCCGTGCGGAGTGCTACGACGGGTCGTACCACGACGTGGACTCGAACGAGATGTCGTTCAAGATGGCCGGCATCCTGGCGTTCCGGAACGTGGCCCCCAAGTGTCGACCGGTTCTGCTCGAGCCGCTCTGCGACGTGGAGGTGTGGGCGCCGGAGGAGGTGCTGGGCGATGTCATGGGCGACCTCAGCGCGCGGCGCGGCCAGATTCTCGGCACCGAACGGGACGGCCGCCTGACCAAGATCCGCGCGATCCTGCCCGAGGCCGAGCTGTATCGGTACTCGACCACGCTGCACTCGATCACGCACGGGCGCGGCACGCACCGCCAGGAGTTCCACGGATACGCCGAGGCGCCGCCCGACGTCGCCGCGAAAGTGGCCGCCGAGAACGAGCGGGAGCGCGCGGCGGCATCCTAGTGGCGATTTACGAGTTACGAGTCGCGAGTTTACGAGTGGCATGCCGCGAGTCTCGTTCACCCCCAGCCTCCAGCGGCACGTTGCCTGCCCGCCGGCCGAAGTGGCCGGCGGCACCGTGGGCGAGCGTGCTCTGCGGAAGGCGATGCGGTATTCGTCATGCAGACGCGGTCTGGCGCTCGAGCCCCGCAACCGCAATTCACAGGGAGGCCGGAGGACGCAGAGAACGGCTTTTCGTGGTGGCCTCACGTTCGAGCTTCTGGAGCCCCGCTCATGAGACCGCAAAGGGAATGCAGTTTCTGCGTGTCCTCCGCGGCTCCCGGTGAATAGCAGTTGGCTGTAACCTGGAGTACAAGCGATGGCGGATACGCTGCTGGTAGGAACGCGGGAGGGGTCGTGATCCGCACGCGGGACGGCGGACGGCTCGCTTCCTGGGCGGCGGTCTCGGAGCATCTGCCGCCGGCCTACGTCGTCAGGCGGGCCGATGGTTCGAAGGGTTGATGGGCAGCCGCATCCTCGCCGATCTTCTCGTCATCGTCCACTTCGCGTTCGTGCTGTTCGTCGCGGCCGGCGGGCTGCTCGTGCTCCGCTGGCCGCGTCTCGCGTTCGTCCATCTGCCGGCGGCGATCTGGGGCGCCTGGATCGAGTTCACCGGCGGGATCTGTCCGCTGACGCCGCTGGAGAAGTCGCTGCGCGTGCGGGCGGGGGAGGCCGCGTACGCGGGCGACTTCGTCGACCACTACATCCTTCCAATTCTCTATCCCAGCGGGATGACGCGGACCGCCCAGCTGGTGCTGGGCGTGGCGGTCGTGGCGGTGAATGTGGTGCTGTATACGATCGTGGCGATTGGACGGCGACGCCGGGCTTGACCGGATAAAGGCGAACGATAAATTCAGGATCTGACGTATGTGATAATAGTTCTCATTCTCAACACATCGGGCCGGTGGCTCGTGCTCGCGCACCAGGAGACTCCGTGCGGCTACCCCCCGCTGTGTCGGTCGCCCTCTGTCTGGCCCCCGCCGTCCTCGCGGCCCAGAACCGCGATTCGACCCAGGCGAACGGCGCCACCCCTGATCTCCCTACCATACAGGTCATCGGCTCGCGCGCCTCGCTCACCAGCATCCCGGGCTCAGGCGAGGTGATCGATTCCGCCACCCTGGTCAACGCCCGCGTGTTCTCCACCACGGAGGCGCTGCGCAAGGTTCCCGGCCTCACGGTGCGTGACGAGGAGGGCTTCGGCCTCCGCCCCAACATCGGCGTTCGCGGCCTCAACCCGACCCGCTCCTCCAAGGTGCTGCTGCTCGAGGACGGGATCCCGTTCGTGATCGCGCCCTACGGCGCGAACGAGAGCTACTATCACCCCCCGATCGACCGGTTCGCCCGGGTCGAGGTGCTCAAGGGCTCGGGTCAGATCCTCTTCGGCCCGCAGACCATCGGCGGCGTGATCAACTACATCACGCCCTCAGTGCCGTCCCGTCCGGGTGCCACGGTGGCGCTCACCCCGGGCAACCGTGACTACTTCAACGGCGGGGTGCGGGCGGGAGGCACCTGGGGCCGGGCGGGCGTGCTCGCCGAGTACATGCGCAAGCAGGGCGACGGCTCGCGCGACAACATCGGATCCAAGCTCGACGACGCGAACGTGAAGACCGCGTTGGCGCTCGGCGCCCGGCACACCCTCACGCTCCGCGGCAACTACTATCGCGAGCGCTCGAACGTCACCTACTCCGGTCTCACCGAAGGTGAGTTCGCCGCCGACCCGTATCAGAACCCCTTCGTGAACGACTCGATGCTGCTGAACCGGTGGGCCGCCTCGGCCACGCACCGGTTCGATCTCAGCGGATCGGCGGCGCTCACGACGACGGCCTACGGCTATGAGGTGCACCGCGACTGGTGGCGGCAGTCGAGCAACTCGGGGCAGCGGCCGAACGACCGCTCCGACCCCGCCTGCGGCGGCATCGCCAACCTGAGTACGACCTGCGGCAACGAAGGGCGGCTGCGCGACTACACCGTGTACGGCGTCGAGCCCCGCCTCCGGTGGTCATACGCGCTCGGCAACGTGGCCGCCGTGACCGATCTCGGAGTGCGGGCGCATTACGAACTCCAGGAGCGGCTCCAGGTGAACGGGGCTTCTGCCATCGCGCGTGATCCGGGCCCCTCGTCCGACGTCAACGCCGGGCTCAAGGAGAACAACGAGCGGGCGAACCAGGCTTACAGCGCGTTCGTCCAGCAGCGGTTCATCGTGGGCCGGCTGGGCGTGGTGCCCGGGCTGCGAGTCGAGCACGTGCGGTACCGCCGCACCAACCTGCTCCCGACCGCCGGCGGCGGCGCGGAGGTCACCGGCCGCAGCACGCTGACCCAGCTCATTCCGGGACTCGGCGCGACTTATCAGGCCGGCGCCGGCACGACGGTCTTCGCCGGCGTCCATCGCGGCTTTGCGCCGCCCCGCACCGAGGATGTCATCGACAACTCGACCGGCGGCGTGGTGGACCTCGACGCGGAGCTGAGCTGGAACTACGAACTCGGCGTACGGAGCGATCTGAGCTCTGGCCTTCGGGTCGAGGCGACGGCATTCGCCATGGACTTCCAGAATCAGATCATCGCCGCGAACCTGGCCGGAGGGGCCGGGAGCACGCTCACGAGCGCGGGCGAAACGACGCATCGCGGCGTGGAGCTGGCCGCGCGGTGGAGCGCGGCCCGCTGGCTGCCCCGCGGCCATGACGTCTATCTCCAGGGCTCCTACACGTGGTTGCCCGTGGCCGAGTTCGCCGGCAGCCGGTTCGTGTTCGTCGGGACGGCCGACGGCGACGAGGTGGGGAAGGTTTACACCGCGCAGAACGCGACCGGCTCGCGGGCCCAGGTGAGTGTGAGCGGCAGCCGTCTGCCCTACGCGCCGGAGCATGTCTTCACCGGCACGCTGGGCTACGCGCATCACACCGGACTCGACGTCCGACTCGAGGGCGTGCACGTCGGCGCCCAATTCGGTGACGCGCTCAACTCCGGCGTCCGGTCGGCTGATGGACAGCAGGGCCCCATCCCGTCGTTCACGATCTGGAACGCGGCCGCGAGCCACCGGATCCGTCCCACCAACAGCACCGTATTCGTGACGGTGAAGAATCTCTTCGACAAGCTCTATATCGCGGACCGGAGCCGCGGACTCATTCCCGGCAGCCCGCGGCTGGTGCAGGCGGGGATCACCCAAGAGTTCTAAGGGCGGTAAGGGCGGGAAGGGGCGCCAGGGGGGTCGGGGCGGGTCCGGACGCTGCAAGGTTTCGCAGAGCAGAATGCAGCCGCTGAACCCAGGAGCGCGGCCGGATGCCGGCCGCGTTCTCCTTTTTGTGTTTCCGTGCCAGCGACCCAAGCCACTGTCGCGCCGAGACCTGGCCTGAGCCGCTGTGGCGCCGGCGCCTCGTTTCAATGCGCTAAGCCGGTGAGGGCACATCGCTTGCACACGGTGAACCGTCGATTCGTTTCGCGTACCGGGTGGCCTCCAGCCTCCCGGCGGCCCACTGGCTCTAGGGCCGCGGTATCGTCGCATGGCGTTCACCTCGACCTGGAGTGCAGGATGCCCACGCTTCCCCGCCGTCTCCGTCCGCTGTTCCTGGTGCCCGCGCTCCTGGTGTCGGTGAGCTGTTCGACCGACGAGGCCGCCTTCGGCCCCTCCCCGGAGCCGCCGTCACAGCTTGTGGTGCCGTTGGTGGGCAAGGCCACCTCGGCGCTGCTCGCGACCGTCGATCTGTTGACCTGCAGTGAGCAGCCCTACGCCACCGCGTCCAAGGTGATCGGCTCTGAAGGCGGCACCCTCACGGTCGGCAGCCACTCGCTCGAGATCCCGCGCGGCGCGTTGAGCGGGACGGTGAGGATCACCGCGGAGCAGGTGCGCGGCTCGGCCAACTCGGTGCGCTTCGCACCCGAAGGGCTTCAGTTCGCCCGCCCGGCCACGGTGACGCTGAGCTACGCCAACTGTGTCCAGCTTCCACTCAAGAAGCGGGTGGTCTACACCGACGAGTTGCTCAAGGTGCTCGAGCTTCTGCCCTCGAAGGATTCCCAGAAGTCGCGGAGCGTCTCGGGCAAGATCGACCATTTCTCCCGGTACGCCGTGGCGTACTGATGAATTGAGCGACGCGCTTTCGTCTCCAGCCGCGCAGCGGGCCCCGAACGATGAGGTCGGCTGCGCGTCTGCTTTGCTCCGTGAGGGGCGCGAGCGGGAGCGGGCCGGGGAGGTCGCCGAGGCCCTCGCGGCGTACGAGCGGGCGGTCGCGGCGGGCGAGCGGAGCGGGGCGACGGCGCTGGTGGCCGAGGCGCTGCGCCGGCTCGGGGTGGCTCAGCACCACCGTGGGGAGCGGAGTCTCGCCCGGGAGCTGTGCGAGCGGAGCCACCGGGTAGCCGCCGGGCTCGGGGAATCGGTGCTCGCCGGCGAGGCGCTGAACGCGCTCGCCGGATTCGACTTCGAGGCGGGCGCGATTGACGCCGCGCGCGACCGGTTCTACCAGGCGCTCGAACTTGGCGGCGGGAGCCCCGGGCTCCGCGGGCGGATCGAGCAGAACCTCGGCATCCTCGCCAACATCCAGGGGGCGCTCGCGCAGGCGCTGGCGCACTACGAGCGCTCGCTCGAGGCGTTCCGCAGCAGCGGAGACGAGCGCGGCTGCGCGATCGCCTACCACAACCTGGGCATGGTGAGCGCGGACCGCGGCCTGTGGGATCAAGCCGACCGGTTCTACACCCGAACGCTGGAGATCTCGGAGCGGATCGGCGACCGGCACCTCCAGGGGCTCGCCCGTCTCAATCACTCCGAGGTGCACCTCGCGCGGCAACGCTACGACGACGCGCGCGGCGGTGCCGAGGCGGCGCTCGCGATCTTCGACCAGCTCGGCGCCCGGCTCGACAAGGCGGACGCGTACAAGCTCATCGGCCGCGTGTACCGGGAGACCGGCCGCTGGGCGCTCGCGGAGTCGCGGCTCAGAGGCGCGATCGAGCTGGCGGTCTCCACCGACTCGGTGCTGAGCGAGGCCGAGGCCTCGCGCGAGCTCGCATTGCTCTACCAGGCGATGGGGCGCAACCAGGACGCGCTCGGCCTGCTCAACACGGCGCACAGACTCTTCGGCCGGCTCGATGCCCGAGTGGACCTGGTGGATGTTGCCGGAAAGGTCCACCGGCTCGAGGAGACGTACTTCGCGGTGGTGCGCGACTGGGGCCAGTCGATCGAGTCGGCCGACAGCTACACCTTCGGCCACTGCGAGCGCGTCGCCGGCTACGCGGGCTCGGTGGCCCGCGCGCTCGGGCTGGACGACCAGCAGCAGACCACCATCCGCCTCGGCGCGTACCTGCACGACCTCGGCAAGGTGCGCGTGCCCCACGAGATCCTCAACAAGCCGGGCAAGCTCACCGACGCCGAATTCGACGTGATCAAGATGCACCCCCTGTGGGGGGTGGAGCTGCTGGCGACGGTGGATTTCCCGTGGGACATCAAGCCGATCATCCGCTGGCACCACGAGAAGTACGACGGGACCGGGTATCCGGATCGCCTGCGCGGGGACGAAATCCCGATCGGGGCGCAGATCATCGGCATCGTGGACGTCTACGACGCGCTCACCACCACGCGGAGCTACCGCCCCGCGATGTCACCGACGGAAGCCGTAGCGCGGGTGGTCGAGTCGCGGGCCGCCTGGCGCGACGACGTGTACGACGCCTTCATGGGCGCGGTGGGCCGGGCGGCGTAGGCGCGCTTCCCATCCGCCGGAGGTGCCGAATGGCGGGACGTCCGCTCAGCGGATTAGGATGTGGTCGCCCCCGGCTCGAAGAGGCTCCGGTGAACAGTTCCATGTCGCGGTGGTCCTGCGTGCCCCTCCTGAGCGCCCTCGCGCTCCTCGCCTGCACCGCCGATCGCGGCACGACGGTCCGCCCGGTGGTCGTCGCCGCGACCGGCGAGCCGGAGAGCGTTTTTCCGCCACTGGTGGTCGAGACGGTGGGGCGCGACGTGAGCGACCTCGTGTTCGAGCGACTGGCGGACCTCGCGCCCGGCGGGACGCCGGTGGATCCGCAGGCTTACCGGCCGAGACTCGCCGCGAGCTGGCAGCGGGTGGACTCACTCGGCTGGCGCTTTCGCCTCGCGGAGGGCGCGCGCTGGGCCGACGGGCGGCCGGTGACGGCGGACGACGTGGCGTTCTCGTTCAATGCCTTCGGCGACTCGGTGATCGACGCTCCCGCGCGTTCGTATATCGCCGGGAGGGTGACCGCGATTGCCGAGGATCCCGCGACCGTGTTCGTGCAGTTCAGCGAGTCGTATCCCGAGCAGGTCTACGACGCCACCTATCACGTGCGGATCCTCCCGCGGCACATCTGGGACACGATCCCGCGCGATCGCTGGGCGGCCGACACGTCGGTCGCGCGCCTCGTTGGTAGCGGCCCGTTCCGCGTGTCCGAGTGGAGGCGGGGGCAGTTTCTCAGACTGGAGCGGGCGAGAGCAGGCGGGAGCGGGCGGGAGCCAGCGGAAGGAGGGATCCAGTCGATCGTCTGGCGGTTCACCGCTGACCCCGACGCCGCGGTGAACCTCGTGCTCTCGCACGAGGCGGACCTGATGGAGCTAGCGGCCGCACCGCGGGCGGCCGAGCGCGTGGCCGCCGACGATTCGTTCGAGGTCAAGCGCTACCCGGCGGCGGCGTACGGCTTTCTCGGCTTCAACCTCACCGATCGCGGCCGGCTGGGCGCGCACCGCGTGCTCGATCGCGCGACCCGACGCGCGCTGGCGATGGGGCTCGATCGTCCCGCGCTCGCCGCCGCCACGTTCGGCCCCGGTGCCGCGGCGCCGCCCGGTCCGATGTCACGCCTGCTCTGGATCTGGAACGACTCGATCGCGACACTCCCGTTCGACACGGCGGCCGCCACCAAGGCACTCGTCGATGCCGGCTGGACCGGCGGGCCGGGCGAGATCCGCCGCCGGCGTGGTCGGCCCCTCGCCTTCGACATCCTGGTGCCGGGCACCAGCACCACGCGCCGCCAGATCGCCACGGCCGTCCAGGCGGCGTGGCGCGGGCTCGGCGCCGACGTGAGCGTGAGCGCCGTGGACTTCCCGGTCTTTCAGGAACGGCTGGGACGGGGGAGGTTCGACAGCTACATCGGCGCGTGGCTGGATGAACCGAGCGCGCGCGGGCTGGCGGAGCAGTGGACCCGCGCGGGCTGGGGCGCGATCAATTACGGCCGCTACGCGAACCCAGCGTTCGACGCACTCTTCGCCCGCGCGGGCGCCGAGCAGAATCCGGCCGCGGCACGGAAGCTCTACAGGGAGGCGATGGACACGCTCAACGCCGACGCGCCGGCCATTTTCCTGTATACGCCCGGCAATGCCGCAGCGGTGAGCCGCCGGATGGAGGGGGTCCAGATCGATCCCTATTCGTGGGTGAGCGGCCTGCCGCATTGGCGCATCCGGCGGTGATCGATAACCGCCGGCCGCGATCACGCGAGTGACCGCGAATGGGATGATTACAGCAACACCAACGCTCCAGTTGCTTTATTGCAGCGGTTGATTCGGTTTGTTCGCGCCTCGCGTCATTCGCAGCCCCACTTGAGCCGCTTGACGTAGACGACGAGATCGTCGCCCGGCTGGTAGAAGTCAGCAATGCGGGCGGCTGGCGCGTAGCCGCGGGCCTCGTAGAAGGCTCGCGTGGGAGCATAGTCGGGCCGGCCCGCGGTCTCGACCACGATGAGCCGCGCCTGACCGCGAAGGCGGCGCTCCATCGCTGCCAGAAGCGCGCTGCCGACTCCGGCGCCGTGGAGCGCCGGGTCCACCGCCATCCAGTACAGATCCCACGTGCCGACGGTGCACGGCGTCGGCCCCCAGCAGATCCATCCAGCGAGCGTCCCGCCGACCTCGGCCCCCAGCGCCGTATAGTCGGGTGCTCCGCCGACGGCGGCGTCGAACACCTCCAGCGCCACCGCCACCTCGCTGTTCCGGAAAAGACCCACGCTCCGGGTGATCGTCTCGAGGCGGCCGCGATCGGCCGGCGAGAGAGCCCGGAGCGTGGGAGCGACCGCGGTGGGACTCAGGCTGCCGGCACCCCGCTGACCAGGGCGGCCGCGAACCGGCGGCTCTGGCTCCGCTCGATCGCCTCGTCCACGATCCGGCAGACCAGCTCGTCGTAGCTCCAGCCGAACGCCTGCCCCATCCGCGCGAGGCCGGCGTTGCTGGACAGGTCGGGGCAGGGG
The DNA here is from genome assembly GCA_050733355.1 of Gemmatimonadales bacterium. Classification (GTDB taxonomy): domain Bacteria; phylum Gemmatimonadota; class Gemmatimonadetes; order Gemmatimonadales; family GWC2-71-9; genus DASQPE01. The sequence goes on from JBOHSY010000457.1 coordinate 15,628, forward strand.
TTCACCTCCAGCACATACGGCTGTCCCTCCTCGGTGACCCGCAGATCGACGCGGCCGTACCCCTCCGAGCTCGCCATGAGGGCCCAGGCCCTGCGCGCGGTCTGCGCGATGCGCCGCGACAGATCGGAGGGGATCTCGGCGGGGCAAACCGGGACGGTACCCAGGTCTTCGGCGCTGCCCGTGCTCCACTTGGCGGCGTAGGTGACGATGGGCCACGAGTCGACCGGCATCCCCTCGAACCGGATCTCGGAGATCGGCAGCATCTGCTTGCCGACGAAGCCGACGTTGAACTCCCGCCCCGGGATGTACTCCTGGATCATGACTTCATCGAACTGCTCGGTCATCTGAGCCACGCGCTTGCGGAGCGCCTTGCGGGTGGCGCAGACGGCGCTCGCGTCGATGCCGACGCTCGCGTCCTCCGCCGCCGGCTTCACGATGGCCGGGATCGGGAACGTGGGGGGGATCTCGTTCCGGTCGGCCAGGGCGAAGGTGGGCACCGGGACGCCGTTGTGCGAGAGCAGCGTGTTCGCGACGTGCTTCCGGTGGCAGACGTTGACCGCCCACGCCCGGCAGCCGGTGAACGGCAGGCCGGTGAGCTCGAGCGTGCCGACCACGAAGTCCTCGTACCTGGCATGACCGTTGATGCCCTCGCAGAGATTCACGATGACGTCGGCCTTGCGGGCGCGGGAGAGCCAGCGGAACTGACCCAGTCGGACGGGAATGAGCTCTACCTCGTAGCCGCAGCGCCGGAGCGACGTGCGGACCTCGTGCACGTTGCTCAGCACCGCGGCGACGTCCTGCGGGCTCCACTCGGCACTGCCGGCGTCATAGATGATCGCTGCTCTCATGAGGCTACCTCTGCCAGGAGGGAGCGGCCGCTGATCCGGCGCCAGGCGATGTCCGCCACGGAGCAGATCAGCTCGTCGTACGACATCCCGGCCGCCGCCGCGGCCTTCGGAAAGCACGAATTGTCCCGCGGATCCGGAAGAATGCCCGGGAGCGGGTTCAACTCCACGACCATGGGACGGCCGGCGGCGTCGCAGCGCAGGTCCACCCGGCACCAGTCGCGGCAGTCGAGCGCGTTGTAGGCGCCCAGCGCCGCGGTGCGGATCTGCTCCGCGAGGGTCTCGGGGATGTCCGCCGGGCACTCGAAAATGTCCAGCGGGCGATCGGGGGTGTCCCACACCCACTTGGCCTCGTAGCCGTAGATCGGCGGCGCTCCCGGCGGCAGCGTGTCGAACTGGAGGCCGACGATCGGGAGGCAGCGGGCCTCGTCGCCGTTGCCCAGGATGGCGACGGTGAACTCGCGCCCGGGCAGGTAGGTCTCCATCAGCACCGGCTCGCGGTAGGTGGCGAGCAGGTATTCCACCTGCGTCACCAGCTCCGCCCGGTTGCGGCAGAGGCTCTTGCGGGTAACGCCCTTGCCCGACCCCTCGAATGCCGGCTTGACGAAGAGCGGAAACGGAAGCCGGGTGGCGCGCGCGTCGGCGACGCTTCGCGCGAGCCGGAACGCCGCCGTCGGGACGCCGTTCCGCTCGAGGATCTCCTTCGTGCGCGCCTTGTGCAGGCAGAGCCCGAGCGTCAGCGGGTCCGACGCATGGCAGGGCACACCGAGGAACTCGCAGATGGCGGGCACGTGACTCTCGCGGTTGGGGCCGAACAGCCCCTCGGCGATGTTGAACACGAAATCCGGCCGGTAGTCGAGCAGCCGCTGGGGGAAATCCTGGTCGGCCTCGAGCTGGATCACCTCGCCCAGCGTCCCCAAGGCCGAGGCCACGGCCGCGATGGTGGCCGGGTCGTCCCACTCGATGTAGAGGTCGGGTTGCACGAGGTCGGGGCGGAGAGCCCGACTGGGAGGTTCGTCTGCTGAGGGGGAGTCCGTCGCCGCTCCGACGGCGGCCGGAGCCTCTGGCTTCACGTTGTAGGCGAGTCCGATTCTTATTGGCAGAGTGACCCTCTACAAAAAAGGCCGTCCGACAAGAGACGAGCCGCGCGATGAACCACCTGTCGAAAGTAAAGTAAGAAAAATCATCCGCCCGCACAATAGTTTTCTTGATCGTGAGAGGTGAGAGGTGAGAGGTGGGGCGGTGTCACATGCGTGAGACTTCGCGGTGCACCGCCCTCTCACCACTCACCGTTCACCACTCACCTTTCACCGATCGTCAGACCTTATGGTACCCCACCCGACCCGCCTCGGTGCCGTCCGCCCCGCTGTACACCTCGAAGTCCGCGAAGAGCGCCGGCGCCTCCTGCATGAGCACCGCAAGGCAGGCGAGCGCCATGCGGCGGATCTCCAGCTCCGCGCCCTCGCCGAGCCGGAGCTCGAGCATGGTACGCCAGGCGCGGACGTTCGCGCTCACGACGATCTTCACTTCGGTCGCGTTCGGCAGGACGCTCCGTGCCGCCTCGCGCGCCATCTTCCGCCGGTGCGTCCGCTCGGGCACGGCGGCGTACCTCTCCATCAGCCGCTCGACCGCGGCGACGTACGCCGCCTGCGCCGCCTGCACCTGCGCCAGCCAGTCCGCCTCGAGCGCCGGATCGCCCTGGATCGCGGGCGGCAGGACGAAGGCCGCGTCCGACTCGTCCACGTAGCGCTGCGAGAGCTGCGAGTACCCGAACCCGGCGCGGTGCCGGACCAGCTCGTGGCTGCACGAGCGCGAAATCCCCTCGATCAGCACCACATAGACCGAGTGCTCGAAGACGGACCCGTGCCCCTGGCGGAGAATGTTCTGCAAATACTCGGCCGTAGTACGGCCCGCCGGGTTCCGCTGGCTCATGTAGCACAGCCGGCCGGCATACTCTGCGAGGCGCTCGCCGTCGGTGGAGTCGCCCTTCCACGCCACGCCGAGGTGTGCGGGCTCGACGAACTGGGGACGGGCGAGCAGCGTGACGCGGGGGGTTCGAATGATCTGCATGGATCTCGGGGTTGAAGGCTATCGGCTATCCGCTATCCGCTATCCGCCCGTTCCCCGGACGCTCGGATCCTCGCGCGGCGCGCCGTGCCCTGACGTAGCGAGCGGATAGCGGATAGCCGATAGCGGATAGCTCATCCATCCGCCAGTCTCAATCGCGGAATTCCGTACCCGCCGGTCCGCTCGATCTCGCGGAGCGCGCGCTCCACGTCGGCCGGGAGCGGCGCCGCTGCGGCGCCGACTTTGAGCCGCGACAGCGGCGGCTCGCCGGACGGAAGGATAACGCCTGGGTTCAGAATTCCGAGGGGATCGAAGCTCTGCTTCACGCCGCGGAAGAGCTCGACGACCGCTGCCCCGTACACTCGCTCGAGCAGCCCGGCGCGAAGCCGCCCCGCGCCGTGCTCACCAGACGGCACGCCGCCGAGCCGGATCACCGCATCGGTCACACGGTCGTACAGCTCGCGCAGCCGTGCCTCCCATCCCGGGCGGGTCACGTCCGCGAGCGCGTTCACGTGCAGGTTGCCGTCGCCGGCGTGGCCGAAGAGCACGACCGGGATCTCGCAATCGGCAGCGGCGCGGCGCACGGCCGCCGCGTACTCGCCGAGTTGCGCGACGGGGACGCATCCGTCCTCGATCACTTGCAAAGAGCGACGCTCCGCCGGGAGCCGAGCCAGCATGGGGCTCGCCGCGTGGCGAAGCCGCCAGAGCTGCTCGGTGCCGGCGCCGGAGATCGCGACATCGACGCCGATCGCCCGCGGACGCGCCGCCCGAACGACCGCCTCCGCGGTGCGACGAAGCAACGGTGCGCTGGTCCCCTCGATCTCCACCAGCAGCACGGCTTCGGCATCGGGGAGGAGAATGGACGGCTCGCCGGCACGGGCCACGTCGAGGAACGTCCGGTCGAGCAGCTCGAGCGCCGACACCTCGAGCGCGAGCAGCTCGGGGACGAGTGCCGGCAGCTCGGCGTAGTCGGCGAGGAGAATGCGGACTCCCGCGCGGTGCGGCGGCACCTGATCGAGGCGCCACTCCACTGCGGTCACGATGCCGAGCGTCCCCTCCGCGCCCACGACGAGATCGAGCGCGTCGCCGGAGCGGACGTACTCGTCGAGCGCGTAGCCGAAGGAGTTCTTGCGGACCTTGGGCCAGTTGGCGAGGGCGGGAGCGGGCGGGAGCAGGCGGGAGAGGGCGGGAGGGGACC
>JBOHSY010000458.1:0-11559 GCA_050733355.1 Gemmatimonadales bacterium
GCGCGCCCGAGCCGCTCCACCCGGAACCGGCCGCCGACGGCCGACCGTCCCACCCCGTCCGGCTCCTCCCACAGATGTCCCATGCCGGCGGCCTGCACCCACCAGTCGCCCCCGAGCCAGCGCTCCAGCCCAGCGAGACCGATGGCTTCCTGCACGCCCACCTTGGGCAGCTCGAGCCCGTCGAGGTCGAACCGTCGGATCGATTCGTCGGCGCCGAGCACCCGGAGCACCGGCGCGATACGATGGCGCCGGAGCGCGGCACCCCAGCGAAGCGACGCGGCGAGCTCGCTCCGGAGTTCCCCCGCGAAGAGCACGCCGCTCACCTCGATGTTACGGCCGAACGCCCGGCGATCGAGCGCCGCAGCCCAGAGCCGCCCACCCAGCTCGTTGTCGTACGCGGCGCCCATGGCAACGATCTGGCGGGGAGGGAAGCGTGGCGCGATGGTCATTCGCAGGGAGTCGCCGGACGCGACCGGGTTCAGCCAGAGGGACTCGAGCACCCCGGAGCGCGCCAGCCGCCGGATACGCACCTGGAGCGCGCGCTCGTCGACCGGCGCGTTCTCCCGGAGCCCGAGCAGCCGAAGCAGCGCCACGCTGTCGGCACCGTTCAGACGCTCGACCGTGACGCGGGCGAGACCGCGGGCTGCACGGGCGACCGGGCTGGGCCGCGGTGCCGACGAACAGCGGGGACGGGGCACCGAATCCTCGGCGGCCGTGACGCCGCGCGCGATCAGGCTGTCGACCCTCAGAGAGTCGAACTCGAGCGGCGGGAAGTCGACCACGTCCGGGCGGATGTAAACGTCATCGCGCCCGAGCGAGTCCGCGGGCTGAAGGAAGAGGAAATCGATGAGGCGATCGAGTTGGGCGATCGGCGATTCGTAGTCGACCTCCTTCTTTCGCCCGCCCCCCACATCGGACACGATCACCCGACGGATAGCCGGGTCGAGCCGGGCGGGATCGACCGGCACGTTGTCGGCGATGCCACCGTCCACGAACAGGCTGTCGCCGAGCCGCACCGGCCGGAACACCACCGGAATCGCGAAGCTGGCGCGAACCGCCTGCGCCAGATCTCCGCCCGTCAACACCCGCGCCTGGCCGGTCGCGAGGTTGGTGACGACGGCGCGAAACGGAATCGGCAGCGAGTCGAAGTCGCCGGCGGCGGCCAGGTTCCCGTGGAGGAGGCCGGTGGTGACGAGCGCGTTGATTTCCGGCTCGTCCACCACCGCCGCCCGTAGCCGGAGGCCGCGTCGGCCGGGCTCCCACTGGATGAGGGGGCGGAGCGGCCCGAGCGTCCGGGCAAGGAGCCGCGGCTCGGCGCGCACCACATCGGCGAGCGAGTAGCGGCGTGCGAGGGTGTCGAGATCCCGGCCGGAGTAGCCGCTGGCGTACATGGCCCCGACGATCGCGCCCATGCTGGTACCCACCACCAGGTCGGGTCGGTACCCCAGGCTGTCGAGAACCTTCAGCACACCGATGTGCGCGAGGCCCTTGGCGCCGCCGCCGGAGAGCACCAGCGCCGTTCGAGGCGCGTCGCAGGTCTGACCTTCGGCGCGGCCGACGGCGGCTGCCGACGCGATCAGGGCGATGATCCAGCGGGACACCTTGCGCACCCCCACACCCCTTCGTATAAGTACGCTTCTAAGTACGCTTCGCCCGGTGCGGGATGGTCCCGCCCGCGCGGGTCGCCTCGCGAGCGCCCAGAGGAGCAGCCGCATGACGTACGTGATCACCGAAGCTTGCATCGGCGTCAAGGACCGGGCCTGCGTGGATGTATGCCCGGTGGACTGCATCTACGAGGGCGAGGACCAACTGTACATCCACCCCGACGAGTGCATTGACTGCGGCGCCTGCGAGCCGGAGTGCCCCGTGTCCGCGATCTTCCCGGAAGAGGACGTCCCGGAGAACATGCAGTCATACATCGGCAAGAACAAAGAGGTGTTCACCGGCGACACACCGCCCGGACGGCCGAAGCGCTGATCGCCGAAGGGCAGCTTCTGCCCCGGCTAACGCGGCCCTCCGGTGTCCAGTCACATCGGGGGGCCGTTCGTCGGGAGGAACCGCTGGTCTTCGGCTCTTCTGCTCGCCGGCAAAGGAGGGGCGACCCGCGGAGCCGGCATGCTGCACCGGCTCCGGGGCCGTACTGTGGAAGGAATCCTGAGGTTCGCGGCCATCCGACCCGGAGCCGAACGACCGCTATCTGCTAAACGCGTGAGCCGGCGCGCGGGTTTCAGGCGAGCGAGTCCAGGAACGCGCGGAGGGCGTTCGTCGTCGCTTCCGGCGCCTCCAGTGGAGGGAGGTGCCCGGCGGCGGGGATGACCGCGAAGCGGGCGTCGGGGATTCGAGCCGCCATCGCCCGCGCCCGATCCGGCGGAATAATGCGGTCCTCGGCTCCGGTCACGACGAGGGTGGGCACGCCGTCGAGCGTGGGCAGCAGTGGCGTGCTGTCCTGGCGATCGCGCATCGCCGCGAGCGCGCCGACGATGCCGGCGACAGGCGCGGACGCCATCATGCCCCGCACGCGCTCGACCAGCGCCGGATCGCGTTCCCGGGTGCCGGGAGCGAGCATGTCGGGCAACATCGCGTCGGCCACCGCGCCCGCGCCCAGCTCGCGCGCCTGCTGCGCCGCGGCCTCCCGGGCCCGGCGCCCCTCCGACGAATCGGCCTCGGCCCGGGTGTCGATGAGCACCAGCCCGCTGACCCGCTCCCGCCAGCGGCGCAGCAGCTCGAAAGCGATGTACCCGCCCATCGACAGCCCGCACACCACCGCCCGCTCGACCCCCAGCGTATTCAGCAGGGCCACGAGATCTTCGGCATAGGTCGCCATCGCGTAGCCGAGGTCGGGGGCGTCGGATGCGCCCATCCCGCGCAGATCCGGAGCGATCCGGCACCAGCCGTCGAGCGCCTCCAGCTGCGGCGCCCAGATGCTGCGGTCGAGTGGATATCCGTGCACGAAGAGGATGGCCGGTCCGTCGCCCCGCACATCCACCGCGAGGGTCACGCCGTTGACCGTGACACGCTGGCCGCCGCCGCTCGGCTGCGCGTTGACGAACGTGGTGAACTCCGTGGGCACCGGCGTCGGCCGGCCGCCGGCATCGATGCACACGAAGACGAGCTCGGCGGTGGCGATGAGCGCGTCGTCGCGGACCCGCCGGGCCATTTGGCGCAACGTGAAGCTGGTCCGCCCGTGGTGAACGAGCGTCAGCTGGAACCGCAGCACGTCGCCCGGAAACGCGGCGGCGAGATACTCCACGTTCGCCTTGCGCACGGCAGGCCAGGCCGCGTGGCGGGTGAACACGTCCATCCCGGGTCCGCGCGCCAGCATCGCCCAGCGCGCGCGCTCGAACAGCGCCAGGAACGACGCCTGGTTCAGATGGCCGAATGTGTCGCACTCGTCGGGGTAGACCGTGAGGTCGACGTCCGTGGGGGGCATGGGTAGATGATAGATGGGCGGATGGCCAGATGGGCAGATGGACAGTGGGGACCTATCTTCCGGCACTGGCCCGCGGCTGGACCTCGCTCGGTCCATCCGTCCATCTGTCCATCGGTCCATCCTATGCCGACCACCGACTACATCCGTCACGCCGCGCGGCTCGCCCGGAAGATCCACATGGATGCCGCCATGGGCGACGCCGCGCAGCCGGACGCGGAGTTCTACAAGACCCTCGCGAAAGCGCTCGAGGAGATCGCTGCCGGCCTGGAGCAGGTCGCGAAGCGTGAATGACGCCGGCGTCGAGCTGATCGAATCGCCGGCTTCGCTCGCCGGTCTGTTCGGGGCGCTTGCGGCGGAGCCGCTGCTCGCGATCGACACGGAAGCCGCCAGCTTTCACCGCTACCGCGACAAGGTGTACCTGCTCCAGATCTCCTCGCGGGAGCGAACCGCGGTGGTCGATCCGCTCGCAGTGCGGGATCTCACGCCGCTCGGCGGTGTGCTGGCCGATCCGGCCGTCGAAATCGTGTTCCACGACGCTGACTACGACCTCAGACTGCTCGAGCAGCAGTACGGCTTTCGGGCCACCCGCCTGTTCGACACCCGGGTGGCGGCGCAGCTCCTCAACGAGCCCGCGATCGGCCTCGCCGCGCTGCTCGACAAGTACTTCGGCGTGCGCCTGGACAAGCGCTTCCAGCGGGCCGACTGGTCGGCGCGGCCGCTCTCGAGCGAGATGATCGCGTACGCCGCCTCGGATACGCGGCACCTTCCGGCGCTTCGCGACGTGCTGCGCGAAGACCTGGTCGAGCGAGGCCGCCTCGGCTGGGCCGAGGAGGAGTTCGGGTTGCTGGCGCAGGTCCGGTGGCGCACTGAGGACGGGGAGCCGGACTTTCTGCGCATCAAGGGCGCCAAAGCGCTCCGCAGCCGGTCGCTGGCGGTGCTGCGGGAGGTGTTCCAGTGGCGGGAGGAGCACGCGTCGCGCGCGGACCGGGCTGCGTTTCGCATCCTGAACAACGAGCCGATGCTGGAGATCGCGCGCTCGCAACCGCGGGACGTGGCGGCGCTCCGGGCGATCCGTGGCGTGGGCGCAGATCTGGCCGAACGGCGGGGACGGGATCTGCTGGCGGCGGTGCAGCGCGGGCTCGAGCTGCCCGAGTCCGACCTGCCCCGGCTGGCGCGGGGGCCGCGGCGCGCGCCCGACCCCGCCTACGAGGTGCGGCTCGAGCGGCTCAAGCTCCGGCGCAACGAGCTCGCGGCCGCGTACGGCCTGGCGCCCGGCGTGCTCTGCCCCAACGGGACGCTCGACGCGATCGCGCGGGCCGAACCGCGCAGCGTCGAGGAATTGGCCGCAATCTCTGAGATCAGACGATGGCAGGTGGAGGAGATCGGACCGGCGCTGCTCGCTGCAGTGACGAGTAACGAGTAACGAACCGCGAGTTACGAGTTACGAGTCACGCGGCGACCAACTCGGAACTCGGACCTCGAACCGCGTCACTAATGCCCCAGGAAGGCCCGCACCCGCGGGTCCATCTTCTCCGGCGTCCAGTACGGCTCCCACACCAGCTCGACCTCCACGCCGGTCACCCCCTCGGCCTCGCCGGCCACGTCGCGCACGCCCTGGAGGATCTCCCCGCCGGCGGGGCACCCGGGCGAAGTGAGCGTCATTCGCACGTGCACCTGCCCTGCCTCGCTCACGTCGACGTCGTACACCAGGCCGAGGTCGATGATGTTCAGTCCGAGCTCCGGGTCCTTCACCGCTCGGAGTGCCTTCCGGATCGTCTCAGGGGTCTGCATGCGCCCTCCGCTGCTCGCCATCGGCGGATGATAATCGGGCGCCGGCACTAGCACACGGCCACCAGCTCCTGCGCGCACACGGGGGACACCAGGCGAGCCGCCGCGTCGGACACGCCGGCACGGACCACCTTCAGCTTTTCGACGGACCGGTCGGTGCGGGGATCGAAGCTCCGGTTGGTGAGGAACACGAGGAAGAGGTCGCGCGCCGGATCCACCCAGAGCTCGGTGCCCGTCCAGCCGGTGTGACCGTAAGTCGACGCGCTCACCACCGAGCCGAACACACTCGGCTCGTCCGGTGTGGCCAGCGAGTCGCGGGTGTCCCACCCCAGGAGCCGCGTTCCGCTGCGGGCGCCCGGCGTAAGAAACCGGCGCACCGTCTCCGGCGCCACCCACTGCCCGTCAGCGCTCACGCCATTCCGGAGCCAGGTCTGCGCGTAGCGCGCCAGGTCGCCGCCGGTGGAAAACACTCCGGCATGTCCGGCCACGCCGCCGAGGCGCACCGCGTTCTCGTCGTTCACCCGTCCGCGCACGGCCCGGCCGCGATGCAGGCCGCTCGGCGCGATCCACCGCGCCAGCCTCCGCGGGGGCCGGAACATGGTGCGTCGCATCCCCAGCGGTCGGAACACCTCGATCGCCGCGACCTCGGCCAGCGACCGGCCGGCGACCCGCTCCACCACGAGGCCCAGCAGTATCGCGTTCAGGTCGCTGTAGACCGCGGTGTCTCCGGGCGATCGCTGGAGCGGCTCGGCGAACAGGCGGTCCAGCGCCCGGCTCCGGGTGCGCGCCAGCCGATACAGCGGGCGATAGGCCGGCAGGCCGCTCGTGTGGTCGAGCAGCATCTGCACCGTGACCAGCTGCTTGTTCACACCGGCGAACCGCGGCAGGTAGCGGGACACCGGCGCCTCGAGGGCAAGGCGCCCGGCATCGGCGAGCCGCATCGCCGAGCTCGCGGTTGCCACGACTTTCGTGATGGATGCGATGTCCCAGATGGTCGAGTCGGGGTCCGGCGCGGCGGCGGTCCGGCCCCACGTGACGCGCCCGTAACCCCGGGCGTAGAGGATGGTGTCGCGGCGACCGATGACGACGACCGCGCCCGGGTACAGGCCGGCGTCGATGCCGTCCTGCACTGCGGCATCCACCGCCGCAAACTGCTGCGCATCAGCCGGAACCACGGCGCCGGCCAGCAGCACCAGCAGCAGGATGGCCGGGCTCAGGGGGCTCCCAGGTCCTTCACCGACCCGGTGGGCAGCCGATAGAGAATGGTGGCAGTCCGGACGTCTCGCTCGGAGAGCCGGGTGGTGCGGGTGGACGGAAACATCACGTCGATGGTGTCCGCCGAATGGGGCAGGCCGATCGCGTGGCCGGCCTCGTGCAGCGCCACCGCGAGCAGCGCATTCTCTCCGAGGGCCACGCCCGTGGTGGTGTGCAGCGCAAGCGAAAGCGTCGCCCGCCGCACGCGGCCCAGCTGGTCCCAGGTCAGGTCGGTCTGGCCGGCGCGGTCGAACTCGAAGCGGTCGATCCACCGCACCACGACGTCGGCCCGCCCGGTGTCCGCCACCTCCACGAATTCCACGCCGACGCTGGCCGCGGTCCACCGGGCCAGGGCCTGCCGCACCAGCTCGGCGAGCCGGGACGAGTAGCCGTCGGGGCCGCCTTCAACAATGGCAACGCCGAGCGCCTGGCGGTTCCGGTCGGGCCAGCGCCGGACCACGGAATCGGTGGTGGCGACGAGCGAGTCTAGGTAGGTCTCGCCGGCGGCCTGCGCGAGCTGCTGGCGAACTGCGAGGCGCGCCAACCGGTCCAGCGTCGGGGTGCGGGACCCCTCAGGCTCGGGCACGGGCGGCGCCGGACGGGGCGGCACCGGCCGGAGCGGGCGTGCCGCGGCCGCCCCCAGATCCGAGACGGAATCGGCCGGGGGGGCCGCGCTGAGGCTGGTGGACTCCATCCGCGACACCCGGTCGCCGATCACGAGCGCCACCAGCAGGCAGGTAACTGACGGAAGAATCAGCCGCTTCATGGGGTCCGCGAAATATGGTCACGTGCGTCGGGGGACCGCCAGCGCGCGCTGGCGCCCGGTTCCCAAGCCGTCTAACATTTGGCCGCCGCGCGCCGGGACCGCCGGCCCGACATTCGGAGGCGACGACTGAGCCTGCTGGAATTCTCCGCCCGGGCCCTGGTGCGCTGGCGCTGGGCGGTCGTAGTGATGTGGGCAATCGTCGGCGGCATCGCCGCCGTCCAAGCCCGCCACACCGAGCGCCTGCTAGATGTTCGGGGCGGCAGCAACCGCGTCACCGAGGCCTCCCGCGCGGATCACCTGCTCAACCGGCGATTCGAGAGCCCGGTGAGCGAGTTCTTCGCCGTAACGCTCGCCGGCCCGGCGGCATTCAACGCTCCCTCTGCAAGACTCGTTCTCGACAGCCTGGCGGGCCGCCTGGCCGCGCAGCCGTACGTGCGCGGGGTGATCTCCTTGGGCTCGACCGGTGACACCGCGTTCGTCAGCCGGGACCGACGCACGACCTTTCTCGTCGTGGCGCTCCGTGCGGACAGCGGAGTCAGGGTTGCCGGCCTCGTGGAGCCGGTCCGGGAACAGATCGGCCAGGTGCTCGCCGCCGTTCCGGACGGCGGACGGTATCGGGCGCATGTCACTGGACGCGCCCCGCTCGACCTGGACGTGCGGGACGTGTCCGCGCAGGACACCCGCGAGGGCGAGCGGATGCTGCTGCCCTTCACGCTTCTGGTACTGGTGCTGGCGTTCGGCGCACTGGTGGCCGCCGCCCTGCCGCTCGTGATCGGCTTCCTCGCGATCGCGATCTCGCTCGCCATCGTGGGGCTGCTGACCCGCGTCACGCCCATGTCGGTGTTCGTGCTCACCATGACGACGATGATCGGCCTGGGCGTCGGGATCGATTATTCGCTCCTCGTCGTCACCCGCTTCCGGGAGGAGCTGAGCCGGGGCCGGCGCCGGCGGGAGGCGGCGGTGCACACGATCCTGACCGCCGGTGCCGCGGTCGTTACCTCGGGTCTCACCGTGGTGGTCGGATTCGCCGCCCTGCTATTCACACCCCTCATCGAGACCCGCAGCGTCGGAATCGGGGGGCTGGTGGTCGTGGCGGTGGCCGTGCTGCTCTCGACCACGCTCCTCCCTGCCCTCCTCGCCCTGCTCGGCCGCACGATCGACTGGCCGCGCTCGCTGGCGCGCTGGCTCGCCTGGTATCACCGCCCGCAAGTGTGGGAGCGCTGGGCGAGGAGCCTCAGCCGTCACCCCTGGCGCGCCATCGCGCTGGGCGGGCTCGCGATCGCGCTGCTCACCGCGCCGGTGTTCTGGATCCGGATCGGTCTGCCGTCACGCAACTGGTGGCCCAAGGACACCGACGCGGGCCGGGGGCTCGAGACGCTCCAGCGGATGGGCGTGGTCGGCGTGATCCAGCCGATCCGCCTGATCGTGCAGGCGCCCGAGGGCCGGCGCATCACCGAGACGGCCTCGCTCCGCGGGCTCAGGACGCTGTCGGATTCGCTCCGCGCGGATCCTCGGGTGCGCGAGGTCCGGAGCCTGGTGGACGTGCGGCCGGGCACGCCGCTGCTCGGCTACTCGGTGCTCTACAGCGACCTCGAGGCGGCGCGAAGCGAGCTGGGCGGGTTTCTCGACGCGTACCTCAGCAGCGACCGCCGCGCGACGTTGATGGACGTGATCATCGCGGACACCACCTCGCTCACCTCGGCGATGGACGTCGTGCGACACGCGCGCGGACTCCGCGAGCAGGGGCTCCGCTCGACCCGGGGGCTCGAGATCCTGGTGGGAGGCTACGCGGCGTCGAGCCTCGATTTCCAGACCGACCTGCTCCGGCGATTCCCTCTGATAGTGGGCTTGATCCTCGCGGCCACCGGCGTGATGCTCGCGATCGCGTTCCGGTCGATCCTGGTGCCGATCAAGGCGATCATCATGAACACGCTCTCGGTAAGCGCCACGTTCGGACTGATCGTGCTCGTGTTCCAGTACGGCTTCGGCGCACAGCTCTTCGGCCTCGACGGGCCGGTCTCGGCGATCTTCGTCGCAATCCCGGTCCTCGTGTTCGCCGTCGTGTTCGGGCTGAGCATGGACTACGAGGTATTTCTGCTGAGCCGGATGAAGGAGGCGTTCGACCGGACCGGGCGGAACGACGAGGCGGTGCTGGAGGGGCTGAGCGCGACCGCCTCGGTGATCACGTCCGCGGCGCTGATCATGATCCTGGTATTCGGCGTGTTCGCCTTCGCCCGCGTGCTGGTGATGCAGTTCCTCGGATTCGGGCTGGCCGTGGCCGTGCTGCTCGACGCCACGATCATCCGGATGGTGCTGGTGCCGGCATTCATGCATCTCATGGGCGAGTGGAACTGGTGGCCCGGGAAACGGACGGGAACAGGCGGGGGCAGGCGGGAGCAGGCGGGAGCAGGCGGGAGCAGAACTGCACCGGGTGGGTAGTTCCGTCCCCCCGCCCGTTCCCCGTCTGTTCCCGTCCGTTGCTACCGTTTCGCATCCAGCCAGTTCGGCCCCACGCCGACGTCCACCACCAGCGGCACCCTGAGCTCCACCACCGTCTCCATCTCCCGCCGTACCAGCTCGCGCATCGCGTCCACTTCGCCCGCCGGCACCTCGAAGACGAGCTCGTCGTGCACCTGGAGCAGCATCCGGCTGGCGAGGGCGCGCTCACGCAGTGCGCCGTGGATCCGCACCATGGCGAGCTTGATCAGATCGGCGGCAGACCCCTGGAGCGGCGAGTTCCGCGCGTTGCGCTCGCCGTAGGCTCGCATGTTGAAGTTGCGATCACGGATCTCGGGGATGTAGCGGCGGCGCTTGAACAGCGTCTCGACGTAGCCCTGCTCCCGGGCGAGCTCCACCTGGCGCTCGAGGAACGCGCGCACCCCGGCGAACCGCTCGAAGTACCGGGTGATGAACTGCTTCGCCTCGTCCTGCGAGATTCCGAGCTGGCGGGAGAGCGCGAACGGGCCCTGCCCGTAGATCGTCGCGAAGTTGATCGTCTTGGCCCGCGCCCGCATCTCGGGCGTCACCCGGTCCGCCGCAATGTTGAAGATCAGCGCCGCGGTCTGCCGATGGATGTCCCCGCCCTGCCGGAACGCCTCGATGAACGCCGGGTCGCCGGAGAGGTGGGCCATGAGACGCAGCTCGATCTGCGAGTAGTCGGCGACCAGGAACACGCAGCCGGGCGCCGGGACGAAGCCGCGGCGGATCGCTTCGCCGCGCGCCGTCCGCACGGGGATGTTCTGGAGATTGGGATCCGATGAGGACAGCCGCCCGGTGGCCGCCCCCGTCTGGTTGAAGCTGGTGTGGATCCGCCCGGTGGTGGCGTTCACCGCGGCTGGGAGCGCGTCCACGTAGGTGCCCTTCAGCTTCTGGAGCTCGCGGTACTCGAGGATCAGGCGGGGAAGCGCGTGCCCCATCGCCGCGAGCTGCTCCAGCACATCGGCGTCGGTGGAGGTACCGGTCTTGGTCTTCTTGAGTACCGGAAGCTGCTGCTGCTCGAACAGCACGGTGGCGAGTTGGCGGGGCGAATTGAGGTTCAGGTCCACCCCCGCCACCCGCCCGATCTCGACCTCGAGCCGGGTGAGCTCCACGCCGAGTTCAACCGTGAGCCGCGCGAAGAGCGCGGGGTCGATGGCGATGCCTTCCCATTCCATATCCACGAGGACGGGCACCAGGGGCATTTCCACGTCGCGGAGCAGGGGCTCGAGGCGCATCTCGGCAAGCCCGGGGGCGAAGAAGTCGTAGAGCGCGAGCACGGTCGCGGCATCGCAACCCGCGTACGTCGCGGCGCCCGCGACCGGAACTTCGGCGAAGGGAATCTCCGCCCGCCCCTTCCCGCAGACGTCCGTGTACGTCTGCATCGAGCGCCCGAGATGCTCCAGCGAGAGCGTGTCGATCGCGTGCGAACGCCGCCCCGGATCGACCACGAAACTGGCGAGCATCGAATCGAACCGCGCGCCGCCCAGCTCGACTCCCGCGCCCCGCAGCACCTGCCAGTCGTACTTGAGGTTGTGGGCGGCCTTGGGCACGGCCGGGTCGCGGAGGAGCGTGGCGATCACGCCGCTCTCGGCCGAGTCGAGCGGCGGCAGGTTCCGCACCGGATCGGGTGCGGCCAGCTCGCCGGCCGACGGGTGATGCCCGAACGGCAGATACCAGACCTCGGTCGGGCTTGCCGCGAGAGCGAGCCCGACCAGCGCGGCACCGCGCGGGGCGATGGAGCTGGCCCCGGTGTCGAGGGCCACGAGCGGCGCCTGGCGGAGTCTCGCGGCGAGGGCCGGCAGCTGCCCGGGATCGTCCACCACGACGACGGCGGGTGGGCGGG
>JBOHSY010000459.1:0-1566 GCA_050733355.1 Gemmatimonadales bacterium
CCGCGGCCTTGTGCGCCCGGACGTGGCTGCCGTCGATACACCACAGCGTCCACTCGATCTGGCCCAAGCCATCGAGCTCGCGCTGCAGCGCCGCGAGCAGGCGGTCCCAGAGCCCCGAGCGACTCCATCGTCGGAAGCGTGAGTAGACCGTCTCCCACGGGCCGTAGCGCTCGGGCAGGTCGCGCCAGGGGACCCCGGTGTGCAGCCAGTAGAGCATCCCGTTGAGGATCGTGCGATGATCACGGTAGTAGCGACCCCGAGTAGCGACGGGCGGGAGCAACGGCTCGAGCTTGGCCCACTCGGCGTCGGCGAGCTCATGACGCCGTACCTGCGGAGACATCGGTCCCTGCCACGACAGGAGACCCTGCCACAGTGGGCACCGGTGCACCGCTTGTCAAACATGCCCTAGTGTCCTGAGTCAGTAATCCGTTGGCAATAGCGGGCGACGCTGGCGAGGATCTCGTCCGCCGTCTTGGTCCAGATGAAGGGCTTGGGATCCTTGTTGGTTTCGGCGGTATAACGATAAATCGCCGCCTCGAGCTCCTGCGTACTGCGATGCACGCCGCGCCGGATCTGCTTCTGGGTGATCTCGGCAAACCACCGCTCCACCAGGTTGAGCCAGCTCGCGCCGGTCGGAGTAAAGTGCAGATGGTAGCGCGGTCGCTTCGCCAGCCAGCGCCGGATCAGCTGGGTCTTGTGAGTCCCGTAGTTGTCGAGGATGAGATGAATGTCCAAGTCGGGCGGCACCGCCCCATCGATCCGGTCGAGAAACTTGCGAAACTCGCGGGCCCGGTGCCGCGGCTGACATTCGGCGAGCACCGCGCCCGTCCGGACTTCCAGCGCCGCGAAGAGCGAGGTCGTCCCATGCCGCACGTAGTCGTGGGTCCGCCGCTCGACTTGGCCCGGACGCAGCGGCAAGAGCGGCTGGCTGCGGTCGAGCGCCTGGATCTGGGTCTTCTCGTCCACGCAGAGCACGAGGGCGCGGTCGGGCGGATGGAGGTAGAGGCCGACGATGTCGCGGACCTTCTCGATGAAGAGGGGATCGGTCGAGAGCTTGAAGATCTCCGTCCGGTGCGGCTGGAGACTGAAGGCGCGCCAAATCCGGCTGATGGCGCTCTGACTCAAGCCGGTGCGCTGGGCCATCGCCCGGGTGCTCCAGTGCGTAGCGTCCTTGGGCTGCGTCTCCAGCGTGAGCGTCACCACCCGCTCCACGTGGGCATCGGTGATGGTGCGCGGGGCGCCGGGCCGGGGCTCATCCAGCAGCCCGTCCAGCCGCCGCGCCTCGAAGCGCTGGCGCCACTTGCCCACGGTCGGCTTCGTCAGGCCCAACCGTCGGGCGATGGCCGTGTTGGTCGCGCCGCTGGCGGCCGCGAGCACGATGCGGGCCCGCAGGGCCAGCGCCTGCGCCGTGGTCGCTCGGCGGGTCCACTGGGTCAACGTCGTGCGCTCCGCGGCGGTCAGCGCGAGGGCCGGCAGTGTGCGATAGGGCATGGGGTCCCTCCAGGATATCGCCCCGACGGGAGCCCCACAAATGAAGTTTCAACAATTTCTGACTCAGGACACTAG
>JBOHSY010000460.1:0-3294 GCA_050733355.1 Gemmatimonadales bacterium
GGGCACCACCGCGCTACCCGCGGATAGCGGATAGCGGATAGCGGATAGTGGATAGCGGATAGCGGATAGCGGATAGCGGATAGCGGATAGCGGATAGCGGATAGCGGATAGCGGATAGCCGATAGCCGATAGCATCTTTCGTCCATGCCCATCTACACCTACCACTGCGCCGGCTGCGGCGCCGATTTCGAGAAGCTGGTCCGCAACGGCGCCGCCGTCGTTTGCCCCAAGTGCGAAGGCAGGAAGCTCGAGCGCAGGATGTCCCTCCCCGGGCGCTCCGGGAGCTCGGCGGCGAAGCCGGCCGACTTCAGCAGTCTCGGCCCGCCGGCCGGTGGCGGCGGCTGCTGCGGCGGGGCGTGTCACTCGCACCGGCACTGATCGCCTGCTCGAGCGCGTTGCCGCCCGCCTAGCGGCCCACAACCCGATCCCCGCGGACGATCCCGGCGCCATCTGGGCCGCGGTGGCGCTGGTGCTGGTCCCGGACCCCGACGCGGTGCTCCTCATCCGCCGCGCCGAGCGCGCGGGCGATCCCTGGTCGGGTCACATCGGGCTGCCCGGCGGCCGGCAGAATCCGCGCGATTCCGACCTGCTGGCCACGGCGGCTCGCGAAGCCGCCGAGGAAGTCGGCATCGTGCTCGACCAACGCGCGTGTATCGGTGTGCTGGACGACGTCGCGCCCCGCACGCCCGTGCTTCCACCCGTGGCTGTCCGCCCGTTCGTCTTCGCCCTGTCGGAGCGTCCACCGCTCACGCTGAATCCAGAAGTTGCCTCGACCCACTGGGTGGAACTGGAACGCCTCCGAGAGCCCTCCGCCATCCGCCCCTACAGCCTCACCGTTCGCGGCGAGCCGCGCACGTTCCCGGCGTACCACATCGACGAATTGGTCGTGTGGGGCATGACCGAGCGGATTCTGTCATGCTTCTTTCAAGTCGTTGAGATGTAAGGCATTCCAAACGATTCACAGGGAGGCCTGAGACGCGGAGTGCGCACTGTAGTGGAGCTCTCCGCGTCGTCTGTGCCTCCCGGTGGGGTAGTTCGGTTGCCATATACTTGACATTAGCCAGCTCGGATCTAAGATTTAGGCTAACCTAAATCATTGACCTTGCAATGAGATTCGAGCTAGAGCTGGCGCTGCTTCTCCTAATCGCGATCGCCGGGCACGCCGTCTTTGCCGCGTTCGAGGTCGAGACGCCCGCCTGGCGCAAGATCCTCAAGTGGTCGGTCGTTACCGCGCTCACCTGGGTCACCTACCGGTCCGCCGGACATTACGCCGTCGCCATCCCCGTCGGGCTCGGCCTGCTCGGGCTCGGGTTCCACTACTGGTGGTGCGCTCGCCACGGCATCGATCCCGTTCACGCGCTCCCCCGCCGCCGCTACTACGAGCTGCGCGGCTGGACCTGGCCCGAGTAGTCGGAGGCCCCTCATGGCCGCAGCCACCCACGAGCCGTTGACCCGTTCGGTCGAGGATTATCTCAAGGCGATCTGGAACCTCTCGCCCGAAGGCCGTCCCGCGTCCACCAGCGACATCGCGCATCGCCTGGAGCTCTCGGCCGCGTCGGTGAGCGGGATGATCAAGCGCCTCTCCGAGCAGGGGCTGCTCGAGCACGTGCCCTACAAGGGCGTGCAGCTCACCGCCGAGGGCCGCCGGAGCGCGCTCCGCATGGTGCGGCGGCACCGGATCATCGAAGCCTATCTCGTGGGGTTCCTCGGCTATGGCTGGGACACCGTACACGCGGAGGCCGAACGGCTGGAGCACGCCGTGTCCGACGAGCTGATCGAGCGCATGTCGGTGGCGCTCGGCAATCCGGCGGAAGACCCTCACGGCGACCCGATCCCCACCGCCGATCTCGCCATCGAGGAAGTGGCCTGGACCCCGCTCTCCGACGTGACCGCGGGAGAATTGGTGGAGCTCCGACGCGTCGCGTCCGAAGAGCCGGATCGGCTTCGCTACCTCGCTTCGGTAGGTCTCCAGCCGGGCGCCACGATCATGGTGCTCGGGCATCAGCCGTTCCAGGGGCCCATCACGCTCGACGTGGATGGCCACGAGTGCGTCATCGGTCACGAGCTGGCGCAGTCGATTTTCGTCGGACGGAGCTACGTGGCATGAGCGCCATCACGCCCCCCGTCGGCGACCTGACCGGCTGGCGCTTCCCCCGCACGCAGCTGAGCCTCCCGGAGTCGCACGGCACGGTCCTGGTGCCGAGCGGCACCCGCGGCTTGCCCTTCCTGCGCAAGGCGCTGGCATTTGCGGGCCCGGGGTACATGGTGGCGGTCGGCTACATGGACCCGGGGAACTGGGCCACCGATCTCGCGGGCGGTGCGCGCTTCGGCTATACCCTCCTCAGCGTCATCCTGCTGTCGAACCTGGTGGCGATTCTGCTCCAGTCGCTTTCGCTCAAGCTCGGCATCGTCACCGGGCGGGATCTCGCGCAGGCGTGCCGCGACCACTATTCGCGGCCGGTCAGCTTCGTTCTCTGGGTGCTCTGTGAGATCGCCATCGCCGCCTGTGACCTGGCCGAGGTGATCGGCTCGGCGATCGCGCTCAACCTGTTGTTCGGGATCCCGCTGATCTGGGGCGTGTGCCTCACGGCGCTCGACGTGCTCCTGATCCTGCTGCTCCAGCACAAGGGCTTCCGCTGGCTCGAGGCGTTCGTCATCTCGCTGGTGATCATCGTCGGGGTATGCTTTGCCGTGGAGCTGGTGCTGGCACGGCCATCTATCGCGGCGATCGCCGGCGGGCTGATCCCGTCCCCGCAGATCGTCACCAACCCGGCGATGCTGTACATCGCGATCGGCATCCTGGGTGCCACGGTCATGCCGCACAACCTGTATCTGCACTCTGCCATCGTGCAGACCCGCAAGATCGGGCCCGATCAGACATCCAAGCGGGAGGCGATCCGCTTCGCGACCTTCGATTCCACAGTCGCGCTGCTGTTCGCGTTCTGCATCAATGCGGCGATCCTGATCCTCTCGGCGTCGACCTTCCACTTCAACGGGCACCAGGAGGTCGCGGAAATCGGCGACGCCTACCAATTGCTCTCACCGCTCCTCGGGGTCACGTTCGCGAGCGCGCTCTTCGCGATCGCGCTGCTCGCGTCCGGCCAGAACTCGACGATCACCGGCACGCTTGCCGGCCAGATCGTGATGGAAGGGTTCCTGAACATCCGCCTGCCGGCCTGGCTCCGCCGGCTGATCACCCGGCTCATCGCCATCATCCCGGCGGTGATCGTGACCGCGCTCTACGGCGAGAAGGGCACCGGTGCACTGCTCATCCTGAGCCAGGTGATCCTGAGC
>JBOHSY010000461.1:0-12367 GCA_050733355.1 Gemmatimonadales bacterium
GCCGGATCCTGCCGGAGCAACCAGTCGATGCGCCGCACCGCGCCGGCGGACGTCTCGCCGCTTACCCCGGCATTGGCGACCCGGAAGGAGAGTCCGGCCGAGTCGATCTTGCGCTGGATGAGCGCGGGGTAAGCCTCGTCCGGGTCGAGGCCGAGACCAGCCGTGAGGCTGGTGCCGACGAACAGGATGGTGGGTCGCTCGCCCGAGCTCGTGGCGATGGCCGGAGCGCGGCGAGCCGCCCCGTTGGAGGCCTGGTCGCACGCCGTGAGCAGCGCGAGGGCCGCGAGGACGCTAACGGACCGGAGTATCATTACCCATGCTCAAATGTGAATCGCTCTCCCGGACCTACGTCTCGGGTGGCCGGGAGCTTACGGTCCTGAAGGATATCAGCTTCACGGTGGAGCCGGGTGGGTTCGTCGCGATCGTGGGTCCTTCCGGCAGCGGCAAGACCACGCTGCTCGGCCTTCTGGCCGGGCTCGACCGCCCGTCCGCCGGCCGGGTGTGGCTGGACGGTCAGGACCTCGACGCTCTCGACGAGGACGGCCGGGCGCGGCTCCGCCGCGAGAAGGTGGGCTTCGTGTTCCAGTCGTTCCAGCTCATCCCCACCCTGACGGCACGGGAGAACGTCCAGGTGCCGCTCGAGCTCGCCGGCGGCGACGGCGCCGAGATCTCCCGCGAGCTGCTGGAGCGCGTCGGGCTCGGCGGGCGTGGGCACCATTATCCGGCGCAGCTCTCGGGCGGAGAGCAGCAGCGTGTGGCGCTCGCCCGTGCGTTCAGCAACCGGCCGCGGATTCTCTTCGCCGACGAGCCGACCGGCAACCTCGACGCCAAGACCGGCGCGGTCATCATCGATCTGATGGGCGAGCTCAACCGGCAGCTCGCTACCACGCTGGTGCTGGTCACCCACGATCCCGATCTGGCGGCGCGCGCCAGCCGCACCATCCGGCTGGCCGACGGTCGCATGGTCGCGGACTCGGCCGCGTGAGCGGGCTCGGGTTCGTGCTGCGGATGGCGTGGCGGGAAGGCCGCGCCGAGGGACGGCGGCTCGCCCTGCTGGTCGGCGCGGTCGCGATCGGCGTGGCCGCGCTCGTGGCCATCAATTCGTTCACCCGGAATCTCCAGGACTCCGTCCGCGACCAGGCCCGGGCTCTGCTCGGCGCCGACCTGGCTCTGTCGAGCCGGAGGGCGCTCACGCCGCGGGTCACGGCGCTGGTCGACACGCTGAGCTGCGGCGGAAACGGCGGCACGGGCCTGGAATGCGGCGCCGCGGCCTACGTGACGGCGTTTCCGGCCATGGGGTTCGTGCCGCGGACGTCGGGCACCCGGCTCGTGAACGTGAGCGCGATCCAGGGGCCGTACCCGTTCTACGGCCAGATGCTCACCCGGCCCCGGAGCGCATGGGCCGAGCTCCAGCGCGACCGCCGCGCGATCGTCGAGCCGGCGCTCCTCACGGCGCTCGACGCGCGCATCGGCGACACGCTCTCCCTCGGCGAGGCGCGCTTCGTCATCACCGGCACGGTGGAAAACCTGCCGGGCGAGGTGGGCATGCGGTCGGCGTTCGGACCGCGGGTGTTCATCCCGGCGCAGTACCTGGACGAAACCGAGCTGCTGGGTTTCGGCGCGCGCGCGCAACGCCAGGCCTACATCAAGCTGGCCTCCGCCGACCAGGCCGACGGCATCGCGCGGCGATACCGTCCCGAGCTGCGGACCGAGCGGGTCCGGATCCGGACCGTCGCGGACGATGAGGAGGATCTCAACGACGCGCTCACCCGGCTCGGACGCTATCTCGGTCTGGTGGCGCTGATCGCGCTTCTGCTCGGCGGGATCGGCGTGGGGAGCGCCGTGGTCGTCTTCATCCGGCGCAAGCTCGACACCATCGCGGTGCTTCGCTGCGTCGGCGCCACCGCCCGCCAGGTGTTCGCTATCTATCTCCTGCAGGCGGCCGGGCTCGGCGTGGCGGGGAGCCTGATTGGAGCGACGCTCGGCGTGGCGGTCCAGCAAACGCTGCCCGGTCTGCTCGAGGGGATGCTGCCGGTGGATGTGAATGCGGCGCTGGCGCCCCGCGCGATCGCGCTCGGCATCGGGATGGGTCTCTGGACGGCCACCATCTTCGCCCTGCTGCCGCTGCTTGGCGTGCGCCTCGTCACCCCGCTCGCCGCGCTCCGGCGGGCTTACGAGCCGGCCACGACGCGGCGCGATCCGTGGCGGTGGCCGGCCGTGGCCGGGCTGGCCGCCAGCGTCGTGCTGCTCGCCCGGGTGGAGGTCGGCGGCTTCCGCACCGCCGCCATCTTCTTTGCGGCGATCGCCGGCGTGCTCGGCGTCCTTTGGCTGGCGGCATGGCTGCTCGTGCATGGCCTACGCCGGTGGTTCCCGGCCGGGTGGCCGTACGTGTGGCGCCAGGGGCTCGCGAATCTGTTCCGACCCGCCAACCAGACCGTGGCCGTGGTGCTCGCGCTGGGCTTCGGCGCCTTCCTGCTGGGCACGCTGTTCCTGGTCCAGCACAATCTCCTCCGCGGACTCGCGACCACGGGCGGACCCGACCGCCCGAACCTCCTGCTGCTCGACGTGCAGACCGACCAGGCGCCGGGGGTCGCGGCGTGGCTCAGCGAGCGGAAGCTCCCGGAGAACGGCCCGGTGCCCATCGTGCCGATGCGGATCGCGTCGGTCAAAGGCCGCCGCGTCAGCGAGCTGCTCGGCGACTCGACCCCGCCCGGAGGCGGCGAGCCCCGGAACGCCTGGGCGTACCGGCGGGAGTATCGCTCGACCTATCGGGATACGCTGGTGGCGAGTGAGGAGCTGGTGGCGGGGAAGTGGTGGGATGGACCGAGGGACCGAGGGGCCGAGAGACGGTGCGGCCCATCCGACCATCCGTCCATCTGTCCCTCCGCGTCCATCTCGGTCGAACAGGATCTTGCTCGCGAGCTCGACGTCGGCCTCGGCGATGAGATCGTCTGGGACGTGCAGGGAGTCGAGGTGCCTACCCGCGTCGCCAGCCTCCGCACCGTGGAATGGGCGCGATTCGAGCCCAACTTCTTCGTGGTGTTCGCGCCGGGCGTGCTCGAGAAGGCGCCGCAGACGCTGATCACGCTGACGCGGGTGGTTGACCCCGCGCTCCGGGGTCGGTTCCAGCGCGAGCTGGCGGAGCGCTGGTCCAACGTGACGACGCTCGATTTGTCGCTCGTGCAGCGACAGATCGAGCGGATCGTCAGCCGGGTGACGCTCGCCATCAGGTTCATGGCGCTGTTCAGCCTC
Organism: Gemmatimonadales bacterium; assembly: GCA_050733355.1. Lineage (GTDB taxonomy): Bacteria > Gemmatimonadota > Gemmatimonadetes > Gemmatimonadales > GWC2-71-9 > DASQPE01. The sequence goes on from JBOHSY010000461.1 coordinate 3,253, forward strand.
GCCACGGGCGCGCTGGTCATGGTGGGCGCCATCGCCACCAGCCGCCTCCAGCGGGTGCGCGAGGCGGTGCTGCTCCGGACGCTCGGCGCCACTCGGCGACAGGTGCTCCGGATCGCCTTTGCCGAGTATCTGGCGCTCGGCCTCCTCGCGTCGTTCACCGCGGTCGCGCTTGCAACGGCCGCGGGCTGGGGCCTCGCGCGGTTCTTCTTCGACGACGCGCGCTACTGGGTGCCGCTGCCGGCGCTCGCGGCGCTCGTCGCGGCCATCGTGGGGCTGACGGTGATCGTCGGGTTGTGGAGCACCCGTGGCGTGCTGGACCAACCACCGCTGGAAGTGCTGCGGCAGGAGTGAGCCGGTGCATGTCCGATTGAGCCGGGGCGCGGGATCGGCCGCGCTGGCGGCGCTGCTCGGCCTCGGGCCGGCGGCGCTCGAGGCCTGGCGCCTGAGCGACGCAGCCAAGGCGGGCTTCCGCGAGATCTGGCACGCCAGCGTGGCGGACCGCCGCGAGCGCGTCGGCTGCCTGGGCGGGATTATCGCGATGGACACGGTGCACGTCGACAGCGTACGGCTGCTGCCCGACGGCGAGTCGGATTCGCTGACCGCCGGCGCGGAGGTGTCGCTCAGCCAGTGCGCGGCCCCCGGGTGGATCGGGACGGTCCACACGCACGTCCGGTCCACCGACGACGATGTACCGGTTGCCCGCTTCAGCCCAGGCGACCGCGCGGTGATGTCGGCGTGGTCGAAGCGATACGCGCGGGCCGGCGCCTTCTGCGTGCTGTACAGCGCGAAGGGCGCCCACTGCGAGGTCTGGCCCTCGCGCGCGAGGCCGCGGGTGGTCCGGCCGGGAGGATGATAGGTGGCGGGAACGCTTTCCGTCGCTACCGCCTTTACCGCCCTTACCGCCTACCGGTAGTTTCTTGTCACCTATGCTCCCTATAGACCTGGAAGGCAAGAGGGCCTTCGTCGCCGGCGTCGCCGACGACAACGGCTTCGGCTTCGCGATCGCCAAGGCGCTGGCCGAAGCCGGCGCGTCCGTCTGCCTCGGCACCTGGCCCCCCGCGCTCGGCATCTTCGAGAGCCTGCTCGAGCGGGGGAAGATCGCCGAGTCGCTCAAGCTCTCGGACGGTCGCACGCTTGCGTTCGAGCGGATCTATCCGCTGGATGCGGCATTCGACACGCTCGACGAGGCGCCGGCCGACATCCGCGCGAACAAGCGCTACCGCGAGCGGGGGGACTTCAGCGTCAGCGGCGCGGCTGCGCGCCTGCGGAGTGATTTCGGCGATTCCGGGTTGGATATCGTAGTGCACAGCCTCGCCAATGGGCCCGAAGTGAAGAACGCCCTGATCGATACCAGCCGTGCGGGCTACCTCGCGGCCGTGAGCGTGAGCGCGTACAGCAACATCTCGCTCGTCCGCCACCTCGCCCCGCTCATGCGCCCGGGCGGAGCGTTCCTTTCCCTCACCTACCTGGCCAGCGAGCGGGTCGTGCCGGGATACGGCGGCGGGATGTCGTCGGCGAAGGCCGCGCTCGAGTCCGACACCCGGACCCTCGCGTACGAGGCCGGCCGCCGCTGGGGCGTGCGGGTGAACGCCATCTCCGCGGGCCCCTGGGCTTCGCGCGCGGCGTCCGCCATCGGCTTCATCGATACGATGATCGGGTACACTGCCGCGAACTCGCCGCTGCCGCGTCCCATCAGCGCCGCGGACGTGGGCCACACCGCGGCGTTCTTGTCGAGCCCGCTCGCGGCGGCCATCACCGGCAGCGTGGTGTACGTGGACAACGGGTACCACGCGATGGGGATGGCGGTCGCTCCTCCGGCGGAAGCGAAGCGATGACTGAACCGGTTCGGTGATCGAGGATCGCATGCCTGCGACTGAACTGCTGAGCCGCGCCGACGGCCCCGCCTGGCGCATAACGATCGATCGGGCCGCCCGCCGGAACGCGCTGACACCGGACCTTGCCGGCGAGATCGCGGTGGAGATCGTTCGCGCCACCACGAGCGGCCCAGCGTGCGCCGTGCTGCTCGAGGGCGCGGGTGGTCACTTCTCCGCCGGGCTCGACCTCCGCTGGCTCGCGTCCCTCGGCGCGATGCCGCCGCCCTCGGAGATCCGGGCGGGGCTCGCCCAGTTCCAGGCCGCGATCCTCGCCATCGTGCGGGCGCCGGTGCCGGTGGTCGCGCTCGTACGCGGGTCGGCGGCCGGCTTCGGCGTGGACCTCGCGGTCGCCTGCGACGTGCGGGTCGCCGGCACCAGCGCCACGTTCACGTCGGCGTTCGCGCGGATGGGCCTCGTGCCCGACGGCGGCTCCACCTACGGGCTGCCCCGCCTCATCGGCGACGGCGCTGCGCTCCGCTTCCTCCTCACCGGCGAGGTCGTCGGCGCGGACGCCGCGCTCCGGATTGGACTGGTGGACGAGGTGGTGGACGACGCCGCGCTCGACGCGCGGGCCGCGGAGCTCGCCGCGGCGCTCGCGGGGGCCGCGCCCGGCAGCGTGGCGTCGATCAAGCGCCTGTGCCGCGCCGACGAGATCGCCGGCCTCGAGCGTGCCCTCCGTGCCGAGGCGGAAGCGCAGGTCGAAGCCTTCGCTGGTCCCGAGTTCCAGCGCCGGCTCACGGCATTCCTCGCGCGCGGTGCTGAGGCGCGGCCCGCGTGAGCATGCCCGCAGCGGTGTTCGTCCCCGACCTGCTCGCGGGCAGGGTGGCGCTGGTGACCGGCGGCGGAACCGGGATCGGCTTCGGCATCGCGTCCTGCCTCGCGCGCGCCGGCGCGGCCGTCGCCATCGCGAGCCGGAAGCCCGAGCACCTGGAGCCCGCGCTCGCCCAGCTCCGCGAGCACGGCGGACGCGCCATCGCCGCCGAGGCCAACGTGCGAGACCCGGAGTCGGTCGGACGGATGATGGAGCGGGTCACCCACGCGCTGGGCCGGCTCGACATCCTGGTCAACAACGCCGCCGGCAACTTCTACGCCCCCACGGCTACGCTCTCGCCCAATGGGTGGCGCGCGGTGGTCGAGACCGACCTGTACGGTACCTTCCATTGCTGCCAGGCCGCCTACCCAGCGCTCAAGGCATCGGGCGCCGGTCGCATCGTCTCCATCTCGATGACGCTCCATTACCGCGGGTGGCCGCTCATGGCGCACGCCACCGCGGCCAAGGCCGGGGTGGACGCGCTCACCCGGACCCTCGCCCTCGAGTGGGCGGCCGACCGGATCACCGTCAACGCGGTGGCGCCCGGCCCCATTCCCACCGAGGGTGTGACGAAGGCGTTCACGCCGCCGAACGCCGATACGCCAGACCTGTTCAGAATGAATGCGTTCGGGCGGCGGGAGATTCCCGCCGGCCGCTGGGGCACGCCGGAGGACATCGGCCAGATGGTGACCTATCTCGCGAGCCCCGCCGGCGAGTGGATCACCGGCGCGATCATCGTGGTGGACGGAGGTCAATGGCTCTCGGGGCGCGGGCAGGCGCACGGAGGGGCAGGAGGGCCGTGAGCATCGAGCGGCTCTTCGTCACCCTGGGCGCGGTGTCCGGCTTCATCGCGGTCGGAGCAGGCGCGTTCGGCGCGCACGCACTCCGCGCCCGGCTCGCGCCCGACCTCCTCACGGTGTTCGAGACCGCCGCACGATACCAGATGTATCACGCGCTCGCGCTCATCGCGGTCGCGTGGGTCGTGAGCCGCTCACCCGGCGGGCCGGCGGCGTGGGCCGGCTGGCTGTTCGTGGGCGGAATGATCGTGTTCTCGGGAAGTCTCTACCTGCTGGCGCTCACCGGGATCCGCTGGCTCGGCGCGGTCACCCCGCTCGGTGGAGCGTGCTTCCTGGCCGGCTGGCTCTGCCTCGCGCTCGGGGCCGCGCGGGCGCCGCCTACCGGATGAAGTGCGGGGCGCGCGGAAGCACGCGGAAGAGCACGAACAGCAACACCACGAAGACGACGCCGGCGAAAATCAGGATTCCGCGGACCCGCTTCATCGCCTCCTGCTGGAGCCGGATCGATTCCGCCTGGTTGCGCAGCGCCTCGCGATAGCTCTCGACGTGCTGCCGCTGCAGGTCGCGCATCTCTTCCAGCAGCCGAACCACGCGATCGTCGTTCATCGCTCCTCCTCGTCCTCCTCCACGACCCGGATTCCCTCGGTGCTCCGGAGCGCGCCCCACAGTGCCTCGCGAATGCGCGCCAGCGCCGCCTCGTCGGGCTTGTGGAACAGCCGGCGGATGATGCTCAAGCCCGGATCGTACGCCACGGACACGACCCACTGCGCCCCCGCGTCACCGTCGAGCCGCTCCAGGAACGAGATCGCGACCCAGAATGTGTCCTTCACCCGCGACAGCCAGAAGCCCCAGCCGTAGTCCTCCTGGATCGGCGCGGAGACCTCGAACCCCTCCGCGGCGAAGCCCGAGACCCGTGCTCTGAGCCAAGCGGCGAAGTCCTCGCCGAAGCAATTGGGATTGATGAAATGCGGCTTGGGCTCGCGGTAGTCGAACAGCGCCGTCTCGATCGTGAGCGAATCCATGGCGTACCCCCGGTCACCGGCATTCGGCGGCGGCGAAGCCCGCCGGAAGCACCTCCCCCCGGCGCTGGGCGACCTCCGCGCCGAGGCACCGGCTGAGCCGGAGTGCGTCCCGGGCGCCGATCATCACGCTCAGGTGCTGACGTCCGTCGCGCGCGATGACGCGAAGGGGACGCTGGTCCTTGTAGCCGGGGGCGGTGTTGATCCGCTCGATCGAGTCCCACGGGACCACGACGCGCCGCGACGGCCAGTGATAGGTCAGCTCCAGCCCGGCCGCGGTGCGCTCCAGCGAGTAGAACGAGCGCCACACGCCGGTGTACGCGAGCGCGGCGAACCCGAGCACCGTGATGCCAGCGGCAATCGCATGCCACGGACGGATCGGCTTGCCGCGGCGCCTGAGCTCGAGAATGATGGCCCCGACCAGCAGCACCCCGAACGAGGTGATGAACAGCCAGTACACCACGGCGCCGGAGACGCTGCCGAACCCGATCACCGGCCGCGGGCCTGGTACCGGGCGATCAGCACATCCGGCGTGACCGCGGCGATCAGGCGGCCGATGGCCTGGAGCGGCAGGTCCTCGGCGCGCTTGAACCGGACGCACGACTTGCCCATGTCCAGCCTTTTGCCCTCGCGCGCGAAGGCCGCCTTGAGCTCGGCCTCCTGCGCGGGGATGGCCCGCACCGCCGCGATGGCGTCGCGGCGACCCGGCGGCAGCTCGGCGAGGTGAGCCTCGGGTGTGGCGGCGGCGGTCTTGGGCATGGCGGTCTCCAGGAGGACGCCCTGAAGATAGCCGGCACGACGGTCATCAGTCATCAGTCATCAGTCGCGCCTCGTCGATGACCGATAGCTGATAGCTGATAGCTGATAGCTGATAGCTGATAGCTGATAGCCCTATGCGTCCTGCTTGGCCCAGACGTAGAAGACGGCCGCGATTGCGGCCAGCATGTACATGTTCCCCGGCACCCACATGAGCAGGCCGCCGAGCTGCTGGTCTTCATTGGGCGAGAGACCCCAGGTGCGCGGCGCCACCGCGTACCAATGGTACAGCACGCCGTCGGCGAAGGTGATGAGCGCCGCCACGATCTGCATCGGAATACTCACCAGGAACAGGTACAGCGCGCGCAGCCCGTAGCGGAGCGGCGGCAGCACGGTCGACGGGCTCATCGCCGGCCACCACATGATCACGGCCGCCACCATGAACATGAGATGCGTGGCCACGTGCACCTCGTGATTCCGCATCATCAGGTCGTACATCGGCACCAGGTGCCAGACGGTCAGCGTCACCGTGAACAGGCCGCCCGCCACCAGCGGGTGCGTCAGGAACCGTCCGACGGCCCGCACCCCCCGTCGCCGGACCAGGCCGTCGGCCAGCCAGCCCGGCAGCCCCGCGATCAGGAGCGGCGGCAGCACCAGCGTGAGCAGCAGGTGCTGCACCATGTGGATGCTGAAGAGGTAGTAGTCGCTCAGGTCGTGGATCGGGCCGTTCAGCGATACGAGCATCACCGCCAGGCCGGCCGCGAAGCATGCGATGCGCCACCTGGCCGCGGGCGGATGGCCGTGCTTCCGCCGCCAGGGGCCGATCCCCCAGGCGTACAGCGCGCCGAGCAGCGCCGTCCCGACGATCACCGTCGGGTGGAGCGCCCAGTCGGGCTCGAACGGCGTCATCGGCCGCGCCCGGACGTCGAGCAGGAGTGGCGTGACAAACGAGAGGGGCGCACCGGAGTGCGCCCCGAGCATCGCTCCGAGCCCGCCCGCGGTCGTCACCCCGACCTGGCGAAGGCGTGGTGGTATGCCATCAGAAGCATCAGCGACACGATGACCACGGTGGCGATGATGAGCGGAAAGACGAACAGCCCGCTCAGCAGCCGGCCGTCCTGCTTCAGGTGCATGTAGAACATCGCCACCAGCGCGAACTTGGCGGCCGAGAGCGCCAGCAGCATCGGCACGAAGAGCGTCGTGAGGTCGCCCACCACGCCGGCACTGGTCCCGTAGGTGATCTCGTACAGCGCCACCTCGAGCGCGGTGAGCACGAAGAGAATGAATCCGACCTTTGCGTACACCCCCGGCGTCGGGTGACGGTGTTCGTGTTCGGCGTGCGCGGCGGTCGCGTGAGCATCCATGATCGGCGGCCTCACTTCATCAGATAGACGACGGGGAAGATCACGATCCAGACCACGTCCACGAAGTGCCAGTACAGCGCCGCGATCTCGAGGTTGAGCGCCCGCTTCGTCGTCAGCTGGCCCCGGAGCGCGAGGATGAACATCGTGATGAGCCAGATCACGCCGATGGTGACGTGGGTGCCGTGGAACCCGGTGAGCGTGAAGAAGCTGGCGCCGAACATGTTGCGCTGCAGCGTGAGGCCCTTGTGCACGAAGTGGGTGAACTCGTAGACCTGCATCCCCACGAAGAACATCCCGCAGGCGATGGTGGCCCCGAGCCAGCCGAGCAGCATCTTCCGGTTGCCCCTCTGCACGCCGTAGAGCGCCAGCACGATGAAGAGTGAACTGAACAGCAGGAGCGCCGTACCCACCGTAACCAGCGGGATCTCGAAGATCTGCTCGTACACCTTGCCGGTGGCCGGATCGGTCCACGCCTCGTGCGGGAACGGCCCAACCAGGCTCTTGCCCCGGTACACCACGTAGGTGGAGATCAGCGAGGCGAAGAACAGGCATTCGGACCCGATGAAGGTCCAGATCGCCATCTTGCGGCTGTCGATTCCGGTCGAGGTTTCGAGGGCGTGGGCTTCTGCTGACAAAGTCAGTGGCTCCTGGTTGAGGGCTATCGGCTATCGGCTATCCGCTATCCGCTATCCGCTATCTGCTCTGGCCGGGGTCATCCCAGGACTGCCGCGGGCACCCAGCGACGGCGGTGAGCGCGGATAGCGGATAGCGGATAGCGGATAGCGGATAGCCCCTAGTGATGCTCCGGCGTCGTGAACTCCGAATATCCCTTCTCGAACAACCACTGGTACAACCCGAAGAACAGCACACTCACGCCCACCACGATGCCCCAGGGCCCGGTCTTGGGCGAGAACATGATTCCCAGGTTCAGCAGCAGCACGCCGAACGCGGTGACCGCCGGCCAGTACGACGGGTTGGGGATGTGGATCCCCTGCCCCGTACCGGGCTTGGGCTCCGGCACCGTACCGCCCTGCTCGCGCTTCAGTTCCCACAGCGCATCGCGGCTGTGCACCACCGGCGTCTCCTGGAAGTTCCACTCCGGCGGCGGGGAGGGAATGGACCACTCGAGCGTGGCGCCGTTCCACGGATCCGCCGGCGCCCTCGCGCCGCCTCGCGCGTGGGTCCGGAAGATGTTGTAGAGGAACACCAGGAAGGCCGCCATGAGGATGAACGAGCCGACCGTCTCCATCTGATTCCAGATGTCGAACCCGAGCCCTTCCTGGTAGGTGTACACCCGGCGCGGCATGCCATAGAGCCCGACGAAGTGCATCGGGAAGAAGGTCAGGTTGAACCCGATGAACATCAGCCAGAAGTGCACCTTGCCCAGCCGTTCGTTCAGCATGCGGCCGAACATCTTGGGCCACCAGTAGTACGCGCCGGCGGTGAGCGCGAAGATGCTGCCGCCGAACAGCACGTAGTGGAAGTGCGCCACGATGAAATAGGTATCGGTCTGCTGCAGGGCGTGCGGGGCTACCGCGTGCATCACGCCGGAGAGCCCACCGATGATGAACATCCCGATGAACGCCAGCGCGAAGAGCATCGGCGTTCGGTACTGAATGGACCCGCCCCACACCGTGCCGGTCCAGTTGAAGATCTTCACCCCGGTCGGGATCGCGATCAGCATCGTGGCGAGCGAGAAGAACGTGTCGGCGATCGGGCCCATGCCGGTCGCGAACATGTGGTGGCTCCACACGCCGAAGCCGACGAACGCGATGAACGCGCCCGAGAAGACCATCGCCGCATAGCCGAAGAGCGGCTTGCGCGAGAAGACCGGCAGGACCTCCGAAATGATGCCGAACGCGGGCAGGACCAGGATGTAGACCTCGGGGTGCCCGAAGATCCAGAACAGGTGCTGCCAGAGGATCGGATCGCCGCCGCCCGACGGGATGTAGAAGTGGGTGCCGAAGAACCGGTCGAACATGAGAAAGATCAGCGCGACCGTAATGACGGGGAAGGCGAGCAGCAGCAGCACCTGCGTGATGAAGCTCATCCAGGTGAACATGGGCATCCGCATCAGCTTCATGCCGGGCGCGCGGAGGTTCAGGACGGTCACGAAGAAGTTCACGGCCGCCGCCAGCGAGGAGACGCCCAGCACCTGGAGCCCGAACAGCCAGAAGTCCACGTTGAGCCCGGGCGAATACTGCCGTGACGTCAGGTTGGCGTAGCCGAACCAGCCCTGGTTGGGCGCCGCGTTGATCAGGAACCCCGCATTGAGCAGGAGCCCGCCGAAGAGGAACACCCAGTAGCTGAACGCGTTGAGCCGGGGGAACGCGACGTCCCGCGCTCCGATCTGCAGCGGGATCATGTAGTTGAAGAACATCGAGCTGAGCGGCATGACGCCGAGGAAGATCATCGTCGTGCCGTGCATCGTGAACAGCTGATTGTAGAACTCCGGCGAGACGAGATCGTTGTTCGGCGTGAAGAGCTGGGCGCG
>JBOHSY010000462.1:0-8293 GCA_050733355.1 Gemmatimonadales bacterium
ACCGGCATGACGCCGGTCGTGGTCCCGGTGAGGAACACTTCGCTGGCCCGCGCCAGCTCGTCCGGACTCACCGCCTCCTCGCACAGATCCACGCCGTCCACGCCGGCCAGTGCGACCACCGCCTCGCGGGTGACGCCCGGAAGGATCGCGGGGCCGTTAGGGTGGGTGCGCAGAATCCCGCCGACGACCGCGAACACGTTGCAATGGGTCGCTTCGGTGACGACGCGGTCGCGGACGAGAATCGCCTCGTAGGCTCCCTGCGCGGTGGCGCGCTGGTTGGCCAGCACGTTCGGCAGCAGGTTGACCGACTTGATGTCGCAGCGCTGCCAGCGGAGATCCGGGTGCGTGATCGCGTCGACGCCCGCGGCCTGCAGCTCGCGTTTGGGTGCGAAGCCCGCCACCGACACGAACACGGTGGGCGGCGTGCCGGGGGCCGGGAAGGCGTGGCGTCGCGGGGCCGCGCCCCTGGTCACCTGCGCGTACACCACGGCTTCCCCCTGGTCGCTCAGCCCGTGGCGCAGGAGGAGCTCGGCTCCGATGGCCGGCAGGTCGGTCCCCCCGGCTGCGGGATCGGGCAGATCCAGCTCCGCCAGGCTTCGGCGCAGCCGGCCGAGGTGCCGCTCCGCCTCCACCCAGCGCCCTCGCAGCACACGCACGACCTCGTACACGCCGTCCCCGAACAGGAACCCGCGGTCGTCGACGGAGACCATCGCCCGATCGCGGGGCAGAAAGGCGCCGTTCAGGTAGACGACGTCCGTCACGCCATCGTCCGGTCGCCCAGCAGGTCGGGGAGCGGCGGCGCGCCCGGCCCGACGATCGAGCGGAAGCCGGAGAGGCTCGAGGCGCCGATGCGATTGGCGCCGGCGGCGAGCATGGCCAGCGCCGATTCGGCGGTCCGGATCCCGCCCGATGCCTTCACGCCGAACCGGTCGCCCACCGCCTCGCGCATGGCTGCCACCGCCTCGACCGTGGCTCCGCCCGCCGGGTGGAAGCCGGTGGACGTCTTCACGAAGCCCGCGCCGCCCCGGCGGGCCGCACCGCACGCGAGCCCGATCTCCTCGGGCCCGAGCAGCGCGGTCTCCAGAATCACCTTGACGAGAGCGCCCCGCGCCGCCGCGACCACCGCGGCGATGTCGTCCGCGACGGCCGCCCATTCCCCCGCCTTCGCAGGACCGAGCGCCATCACCATGTCCAATTCGACCGCGCCGTCCGCCGCCGCCATGGTGGCCTCGGCGGCCTTGGCGGTCGAGGTCCCCGCACCGAGGGGAAATCCGACCACCGCGGCGACGCGGACCGCCGTGCCGCCCAGCCGTTCCACGCAGCGCCGCACCCAGGCGCCGTTGACGCACACGGCGATCACCTCCGCCGCCATCGCCTCGTCGCAGAGCCGCGCGACGTCGGGCCAGCGCGCGTCGCCCCGCAGGAGGGTGTAGTCCACAAACCGGCCGATGCCGGGGGCGTTCGCATCGTCGGCCAGCCAGCGCGGCAGCGTCATTCGCGTACCCACAGCCGGCGCTCGAGCACCCGCGACATCGCGCGGTGCTTGGCGACGAGCTCGGGGTCCTTGAACACGGCGACGAGTAGCGCGCCGGCCACGAACCCGCCGACGTGCGCCCAGAACGCCACGCCGCCCTTGTCGGACCCGAGCGACCCGGCACCCCCGACGAGCTGGATGAGGAACCAGTATCCGAGCATCAGGTAGGCCGGCACCGCCACGCGGGTGATGATCACGAACAGCACCACGAGCATGTGAACCTGCACCTTGGGGTACAGCAGCACATACGCCCCCATCACCCCGCTGATCGCCCCCGATGCGCCGACCATCGGGATCGGGCTGGCGGGGTTGAGCACCGTCTGGACCGCCGCCGCCGCAATCCCGCACAGCAGGTAGAACGCGAGGAAGCGCAGGCGCCCCATCGAGTCCTCGACGTTGTTCCCGAACACCCAGAGGAACCACATGTTGCCGATCAGGTGGAACCAGCCGCCATGCAGGAACATCGACGTGATCGGCGTATACCAGGTGGTGCCGAGGCCGAGCACGCAGCGCGTTTCGGGGCCCAGCGGAAGCGAGTAGCCCGGCGGCAGGCGCTGGAGGAACTCGCCCGGGATGAGTCCGAGCTCGCAGACCGATCGCGCGAGCGCCGGATCGGCCCCCATGCCCTGCACGAAGAACCAGACGATCCCGTTCGCCACGATGAGGACGAAGGTGACGACCGGGGTGCGGAGGGTGGGATTGTCGTCTCGGTATGGGAACATGGCTTAATATGGCGGTAAGGGCGGTACGGGCGGTACGGGCGCTACGCCCGCTCCCTGCCTTTATGGCAGCTTTCGCGGGTACGACAGTTGCGCCCGGCATGGGAGATTCCGCCCGGGGCTGGCAGAGCTGCGCGTCCGGGCAGGTTCCGTGGAAAGGACGGTTAAAGCAACAATGGCATCCAAGATCATCGGCATCGACCTCGGCACCACCAATTCCGTCGTGGCGGTCATGGAAGGCGGCGACCCGGTCGTGATTCCGAACGCCGAGGGCGGACGGACCACTCCTTCGGTGGTCGCCTTCACCAAGGATGGCGAGCGGCTCGTCGGTCAGGTGGCCAAGCGCCAGGCGGTCACCAATCCCAAGCAGACCATCTTCTCGATCAAGCGGTTCATGGGCCGCCGCATGAACGAGATCGCGGAGGAGTCCAAGCGGGTTCCCTACAAGGTCATGTCGGGCCCAAGCGGCCTGGCGGCGGTCGAGATCGCGGGGAAGACGTACACCCCGCCCGAGATCTCCGCGATGATCCTGCAGAAGATGAAACAGACCGCGGAGGACTACCTCGGCCACACGGTCGAGAAGGCCGTCATCACGGTTCCGGCCTACTTCAACGACGCCCAGCGGCAGGCCACCAAGGACGCGGGCAAGATCGCCGGGCTCGACGTAGTGCGCATCATCAACGAGCCCACGGCGTCGGCGCTCGCCTACGGCCTCGACAAGAAGAAGGAAGAGAAGATCGCGGTCTACGACCTGGGCGGCGGCACGTACGACATCTCGATTCTCGAGCTCGCCGAAGGCGTCTTCGAGGTGAAGAGCACCAACGGTGACACGCATCTGGGTGGCGACGACTTCGACCAGCGGGTCATCAACTGGCTCGTGGCCGAGTTCAAGAAGGACCAGGGGATCGACCTCTCCAAGGACCCGATGGCGCTCCAGCGCCTGAAGGAAGCCGCGGAGAAGGCCAAGATGGAGCTCTCGACCACCCAGCAGACCGACATCAACCTGCCCTTCATCACGGCGGACCAGTCCGGGCCCAAGCACCTGAACTACGCCCTCAGCCGAGCGAAGTTCGAGCAGCTGGTGGACGACCTGGTCCAGCGGACGATCCCGCCGATGGAGCAGGCGCTCAAGGACGCCGGGCTCAAGCCGTCCGACATCGACGAGGTGATCCTGGTTGGTGGCCAGACGCGCATGCCCAAGGTGCAGGAGATCGTCAAGAACTTCTTCGGGAAGGAGCCTCACAAGGGCGTGAACCCCGACGAGGTCGTGGCCATCGGCGCGGCCATCCAGGGCGGCGTGCTGGCAGGCGAGGTGAAGGATGTGCTTCTGCTGGACGTCACCCCGCTGTCGCTCGGCATCGAGACCCTCGGCGGCGTGACGACCGTGCTCATTGCCCGGAACACGACGATCCCCACCAAGAAGTCGGAGACGTTCTCGACGGCGGAGGACAACCAGACCACGGTCGAGATCCACGTGCTCCAGGGCGAGCGCCAGATGGCGATGGACAACCGCACGATCGGCAAGTTCCAGCTCACCGGGATTCCGCCGGCGCCGCGGGGCATGCCGCAGGTGGAGGTGACGTTCGACATCGACGCGAACGGCATCCTTCACGTGTCCGCGAAGGACAAGGCGACGAACAAGGAGCAGAAGATCCGCATCGAGGCGTCGAGCGGCCTGAGCGACGCCGAGATCGACAAGATGGTGAAGCAGGCGGAGCAGCACTCGGCCGACGACAAGAAGCGGCGCGAGGAGATCGAAGCGCGGAATCAGCTCGATGCGCTCGTCTACCGGGTGGAGAAGGACAGCGCCGAGTGGCGGGACCGCCTCCCGGCCGACGCCAAGTCCCGGCTCGACCAGGCGGTCGAGAGCGGCAAGCAGGCACTCCGCACCGGCGAACCCGACGGGATCCGTGGCGCGCTGGACGAGCTCAACGCGGCCTACTCGGCGGCGGGCGCCTCCATGTACGCGGCGCAGGGCGCCGCCGGACAGCCGGAGGGCGCGGCCGCAGGGGCACCGGAGCCTCCGAAGCCCGGGCAGGAGGACGTGATCGAAGCCGACTACGAGATCGTGGATGAGGGTAAGAAGTAGGTCGACAAGGCGGCAGGGGCGGTAAAGGCGGCAAAGACGGTAAGGTTCGGAGATCAGGTACCGAAGGCGGTCAGGCGCGTCCGCCTTTAAGCCTTCCATACCGATCGACCAAACCTTACCGCCCTTACCGTTTTTACCGCCCTTACCGCCTACTTGAAACCCTTGTCACGGACTCCAGAGTATCTTAGGTAGAAGGAAAGTGGTCCTTCGGTACCCAAAGACGGAAGGCTTATGTCTGCCCGTTCACTCAACTGGCTCAAGTTCGGCGGGCTCGTGTCGCTCGCCTTCGCGCTCGGGCTGCTGTTCGCCGGGCTGCTCGACCTCCCGGCCAGCTCCTCCGCTCAGGACCAGGCCCGGGCGAGCGCCATCCCCATGGTGCAGGCGCCCTCGATTCCCGAAGCCAAGCCGCTCGTCGACCTGAGTGACGCGCTGGCAGCCGTCGCGGACAAGGTGCGGCCGAGCGTGGTGTACCTCCGGGCCCAGCGCACCGAACGCACGACCCAGCGGCGGCTGCCGCCCGGCATGGAGCGTTTCTTCCCCCGGTTCGGTCCCAACCGCCCCGACTTCGAGCAGGGCAGCGGCTCGGGATTCATCGTCTCGGCCGACGGGTACATCCTGACCAACAACCATGTGGTCGAAGGCGCCGAGACCGTGATCGTACGGCTGCTCGACCGGCGCGAATTCAAGGCGAAGGTCGTGGGCACCGACCCCAACACCGATGTCGCGGTACTCAAGATCGATGCCCGGAGCCTGCCGCCGGTTGCGCTCGGCAACAGCGATCAGGCGCGAGTCGGGAGCTGGGTGCTTGCCATCGGGAACCCGCTGGGCGAGGGGCTCACTTTTACCGTGACATCCGGCATCGTGAGCGCCAAGGGACGCGCCCTCAACGGGTTGCCGGGACGCGGCGTGGGCAGCATCCAGGATTTCATCCAGACCGACGCGGCGATCAACCCGGGGAACTCCGGCGGGCCGCTCGTCAACGTTCGCGGCGAGGTCGTGGGAGTCAACTCCGCCATCGCGAGCGAAACCGGCTTCTACTCCGGGTACGGGTTTGCCATTCCCATCAACCTCGCCCGCACGGTCATGAACCAGCTCATCACCGAGGGCAAGGTCCACCGGGCGGCACTCGGCGTGTCGATTCAGGACGTGTCGATCAACGACGCGCAGTACGTCGGGCTTCCGGAGATCCGCGGCGTGGTGGTCAAGGACATCCCGAACGACGACTCTCCGGCCCGCAAGGCGGGCATGGAGCCGGGCGACATCATCGTGGCGATCGACGGCAAGCCGGTGGAGTACGTCGGCCAGCTTCAGCAGGAGGTCGGCTTCCGGAAGCCCGGCGAGTCGGTCAAGGTCGAGGTCGCCCGGAAGGGGGGCGTGCGGAAGACGCTGAACGTCAAGCTGCAGCCGCTCCAGGAGGCGACGCAGCTCGCCGGGGCCGGTGTGCCCGAGGCCGAGTCCGGTGGCACCGAGGCCGGCAGTCTCGTCCGGCGGCGCCTCGGATTGACCGTGCAGCCCGTCACGGGCGCCCTCGCGCAGGAGCTCCAGCTCCCCGCCGATGCGCGCGGTCTGGTGGTCACGGATGTCACCCCGGGCGGCCCCGCGTGGGATATGTTGTTCGACGAGGAGCGCGGCGGGCCCGACGTGATCGTCTCGGTGGAGGGCAAGCCGGTCAAGACTGAAGCCGACCTCCGGAACGCCCTCCGGTCCGAGCCTCCTGGTGCGGTGGTGACCCTCCGGATCTACAACCCCCGCCAGCAGGGCCGCCGGGTGGAGCGGGTGCGACTGATGGAGTAACGAGGTATCGGTCTCATCGGTCGGCAGACCGATGGCCGACGACCGATAGCTCGCAACGTGACCCCGCTCACCGAAAGCGCGTCCGGTTTCGCCTGATAATGAGGTGATGCTGGACGCGCTGGTCGTTCACCTCGACGATACCCGGCTGCTGCCTCGCGCGGCGACCGCATCATGACCCGCGCCGCGCGGGCGGGGGTGGTACTTCCCCCCCGCAAACACCGCAAGGTGGTGCGCCGGCCTGCCGGCCTGCGGCGTGTCGTGCTCGCCGTGCTGCTCGCACTCGCCGCGGGCATCGCCGTCAACGTGGCCACTCGCCCCCGACTCTCGGCGGACGGCGGCGTGCCGCCTCCGCCCGAAAGCAGCGCGGCCCTCGACTCGTGGTCGGACTCGGCGGGCCGGGCCGCCCTGCGGACGCGGCGACTCGAGCGCCTCGCCCACGACTGCGCGACCGCGCCGCGATCACGCCGCGAGGCCGTCCTCGACTCCTTCTCCTCCTGGCCCGCCGACGTGCTCGGCCTCGTCGCCTGCCGCCGGATCCGTCCGGGCTTCACCGCCGACCAGCTGCGGGCGGCGTGGGGGCCGCCCGCGCGCATCGTTCCGGACCTGAACGGCCTCCGGCCGGTGGAGTACTGGGAGTACGGCGCGCGCTCCGTGCTGATCGGGGACGGGCGGATCAGGAGCTGGCAGTAGCCTGTCCGCGGGGTAACTTCGCCCTGTAACCCGTGCCGCGGAGGGCGCATGAACGAAGAGGCGTTCAACCTGTCGTTACGCAAGCTCCTGAAGCAGTTCGGAGTGACGGCGCAGCGCGAAGTCGAGAAGGCGGTGGACGACGCGATCAAGGCCGGCCGGATCCGGGGCATGGAGTCTCTGTCCGCCCGGGCCACCATGCACGTCGAGGGACTGGACACCGAGGTCGTGGTGGAGGGCCGGATCACGCTTGCCTAATGGGCAACGCAGTCTTCCCGAGGCGGCGGCGGGGGCGGCATATTTCGACAGCGTTTCAGCCTCGGGGCCGCCATCGTGACCACCTTCGTCAAGCGCACGGACATCGCGCTCGCCAGCGCGCACACCCTGCCCGGCCGCTATTTCACCGATCCGGCGGTCTTCACGGAAGAGCTCGAGAAGATCTTCTGCAACCGATGGTTGTGCGCGGGGCGGGAGGAGCAGCTCGCGCGCCCCGGGACCTATTTCCTACGCGAGATCGGGCGGGAGAGCATCATCGTCCTGCGCGATCGCGCGGGCACGGTGCGCGCCTTCTATAACGTGTGCCGCCATCGCGGTACGCGGCTTTGCGAGGAACGTCAGGGGCAGTTCGCCAGCACCATCCAGTGCCCGTATCATGCCTGGACCTACACCCTGGACGGTCAACTGACGGCCGCTCCCTCGGCCGACACGATCGAGGGCTTCGACAAGACCGAGTGGCCGCTCCACCGCGTGGCCGTCGCGACGTGGGAAGGGTTCATCTTCATCAACCTGTCCCGTGAGCCGGAGCCGTTCGCCGACGCCTTCGCACCCGTCCTGGAGCGGTTCTCACGGTTCAATCTCCCCGCGCTCCGCGCCTATCGCCGCATCGACTACGACCTCTCGTGCAACTGGAAGCTCGTGGTGCAGAACTACTCCGAGTGCTATCACTGCCCGCTGGTGCACCCGGCGCTGGTCAAGCTGTCGCCGCCCACGAGCGGCGAGAACGATCTCTACCGTGGCCCGTTCCTGGGCGGCTACATGGAGATCGTCGACGCCAGCGAGAGCCTCACGATGTCGGGCCGGGTCTGCGGCGTGTCGGTCGGTGATCTGCCGGCGGAGGACCACCGGCGCGTCTACTACTACTCACTGTTCCCGAACCTGCTGCTGAGCCTGCACCCGGACTACGTGATGTACCACATGCTCTGGCCGAAGGACCCGCGGCACGTGGCCGTCGAGTGTGAGTGGCTGGTCCACCCGGACACGCTGAACAGCCCGGCGTACGATCCGAACGACGGGGTCGAGTTCTGGCACATGACGAACCAGCAGGATTGGCACATCTGCGAGCAGAGCCAGCGCGGCATCGAGTCGCGGAGCTACACCCCAGGGCCGTACTCGCGGCGGGAGGGATTGTCGGCCGCGTTCGATCAGGAGGTGCTCCGGGCGCTCGGCCACCGGAGCGAATGGTGAGCTAGC
>JBOHSY010000463.1:0-2092 GCA_050733355.1 Gemmatimonadales bacterium
TCGCCGCGCGGATCCGCGACAGCATCGGCATTCGCCCCGACTCGAGCCGCCTCCAACGCTACCTCGCGGCCGAAGCGCAGGCCCGCGTGCGCGTGGCGACGACGCCGCGGATCGATCTCGAGGGGCCCCAGCCCGGCCTGAGTCGCCTGGTGCTCACCCGCGGCTCGATCGACTGGGGGCACGCCGCAACGCTGGCGGATCTCCTCCAACGCGTGCCCGGGGTCCATCTCTGGCGCGGAGGATGGACCGGCCAGCCGGAGTACCCCAACTACCAGGCGCGCGGACTCACCTCGGTCGAGTACTACCTCGACGGGCTGCCGTACGTCGCGGCCGGGACCGACAGCGTGGGCGTCGATCCGTCGCTCATTCCGCTCAGCCTGCTGGGCCGGATCGAGATCGACCGCTGGCCGGGACTCCTCCGGGTCCGGCTGTTCACGCTCGTCCACGACCGCCTCGCGCCCCGCTCGCGGATCGCGGTGGCGCGCGGCGCGGCCGACTTCGCCCGCTATCAGGGGTCGCTCGAGAAACGGACCCGCTCGGGGCTCGGCTTCGCGGTGGGGGCGGAGAACACGAGCGTGCCCGCCGCGGATGCGATTCGCACCCGGTTCGGCAGCACGTCCATTCTCGTCCAGGGAAGCTGGCTCCCGTCCCGCCGCTACGGCGTGGTGCTGCAGTATTTCCGTTCCCGTCCCGATCGCGACGCGGTGGCCTTGGGCGTCGACACCGTGAGTCGCGGCTTCGTGGACGCCAAGCGGAGCGACTGGCAGCTCCGCGGGCTGTGGCGACGGGATACGACCGGCCTGGGCCCCCGCCTGGATGTGCTCGTGGGACGCATGCGGGCGAGCGACAGCGTCGCCCCGACGCAGGAGCTGTGGCAAGCCGGCGCGATCGCGGCGATCCGGGCTCCAACGGCGAGCGTCGGTGCGTCGGCGTTCTGGCGCTCGCGCTGGACCTCGCTCGACGCGCGCGCGACCGGCGCCTGGAGCCCGCACCCGGTCCTCACGGTGAGCACCGAGCTGGCTTATCAACGGCACGACGGCGGGCGTACATCCCGCTGGGCGGGCGTGCGCGGCGGGTTGGCGCTGCCGTACGGATTCGAGCTGGGGGGCAGCGCGCGCGCCGGCGAGGCAGTGGCAGCTCCGGCGATCGCCTCGGATTCGGCCCGGACGCTGCGTGACTGGCAGGTGAGCGCGGCCTGGCGGCAGCCGTGGATCGAGCTGGAGGGCGGCTATACGCGTGCGGCGGCGTTCGCGCCGTTCCCGTACCAGCCGTACGCCGCTATTCCCGCGATCGCCCCGTCACCGGCAACCGAATGGCTGACCGCCCGCGGCCGCCTCACGCCGGTCTCGTGGCTGACCCTCGAGGGCTGGTACAGCAACCCCAGAACGAGCGCGCCGGATGGGCTGCCGCCGCGCCACGCGCTCGCGGCGGGCACGATTCGCACCCGGCTGCAGCGCATCTTTCCGAGCGGGGTGCTGGAGGTGAAGCTTCGGCTTGCGGTCGAACACTGGAGCTCGGGCGTGCTCGGCCGTGATGCGTCCAGCGCGCCGGTACCGATCCAGGGCGCGACGTTCTTCCGCAGCCTGGTGCAGGTCGCGCTGGGCTCGCTCCAGTTCTACTGGGACCGCGCCAACCTGACGACGACCGAGCGCACCTACGTGCCCGGGCTGCCCATCGTCGGGAGGCCGAGCGAGTTCGGCGTGCGCTGGACGTTCATGAACTAGTCGAATCCGGTCGCGCGGGCTGCGCGGGGCAGGTGACGGGACCAACCTCGCTGACGCCGCGGAGGCGGATCAGCTTGTCGGCGAACGTGCGGAGTGTGAACTCGCTGCCGCCGGCCGGGACCTGCAGGAACTGGACGGCGTCCGCCGCCGCCCCCGCCAAACGCTTGCCCGAGACGGCCGCCACCGCGGCCTCCCGCGCCTCGATCGGGGCGTCGGTCTCGAACACAACTCCCAACACGTCCGGTGCGGCCTCGCCCGGTGCGGCGCCCGCGCAGACCACGGGGGGCACCACGTCCGCGCGGTTCGCTGGTGCCGCCGGCACCGGCGCGGGCGCCGGCGGCATCGGGGTGGCGCGCGCGGTATCGCGC
>JBOHSY010000464.1:0-1028 GCA_050733355.1 Gemmatimonadales bacterium
GTGAACCCGTAGGCGAGGAGCCCGAGGATCGCGAGCGCGGGCGCAAAGATCGCAATGGCGCTCAGGACACGCCTTCGCGCGGGGCGCCGTACCGGTGCCGCCGTGGGCGTCTCCGCGTGCTCGGCCGTGCGGGTCTCCGTGGGCGTCATGCCTCACCGGACACCGTCGCGCCGGCCGGAGGTGCCATGTCTCTTGATTCTCGGCGTTGCAGCACCCACAGCAGAACGAACTTCGCCGGGCACAGGAGGAGTAGCCCGTACAGGAGTGCCGTGGCGATTGGGCCCCTTTGTACCGGCGTCGCCGGCCGCCCGAAGTCCGGTCCCATCTCGAGTTCCCCGATCCCGAGTTCCGCGACAGGGACGCCAGGGACGGCAGGCGACGGAGTGGGGAGCACGGAGAGCGGCCGGCCTCCCACGAGGGCCGCCAGCAGCAGGAGCGGCAGGCCGCACAGGATCAACATGGCCAGGCCTCGCCGGACCGATCGGGGCGACATCATCACCTCAGAGCGGGCCGCTGGACCCGCCAGACGCTTCGCCGAAGGACGACCAGGCTCGCCAGCGCGGCGACGACGAGCGCCACGCTGACCGCCTGCGGAACGATGATCCCCGCGACCGCGGGTGGATCCCCGCGGAAGAACTCCATCGCGAACCGCACGGCGCCGTAGAGGCCGGCGTATGTCAGCAGCACGGCCCCGTCACGCGCTGCCGACCGGGCGACCCGATGCACCACGAGTAACACGGCGAGGTAGGCGAGCAGCTCGTAGACCTGGAGCGGATGAAGCGGCACGCCGAGCGGCGCCATCGTTTGCGGGTGTGTGAACACGATGGCCCAGGGCAGGTCGGTCGGCTTCCCGTAGGTGTCTCCGTTCAGCAGGCACGCGATCTGCCCGACCGCCTGCCCAAGGATGAGACCAGGCGCGACGGCGTCGGCGAACCGCCAGAACGGCAGGCGCTGGCGGCGAATCCACCAGGCTCCGACGGCGGTCCCCGCGACCAATGCGCCGTGCATCGAGAGCCCGCCGTGCCAGA
>JBOHSY010000465.1:0-5050 GCA_050733355.1 Gemmatimonadales bacterium
ACATCGGAGGGCATGATTAGCGATCCGCTATCCGCGATCCGCTTCTGGCCGCGGTCATCCCAGGCCGGCAGCCAGCACCGAGCGACGGCGGAACGGGCTGATAGCAGATAGCGGATAGCGGATAGCCAACCAGGATCCCAACGCATGGCACCCAAACGCATAGGTCTCATCGTCGGCCGGGAATGGTCGTTTCCGCCGGCATTCATCGAGGAGGTGGCACGGCGCGGCGCCGGGGTCGTCGCCGAGTACGCCACGCTCGGTGCCCCGCGCATGGACGATCCGGCGCCGTACGACGTGCTGATCGATCGCATCTCGCACGAGGTGCCGTTCTATCGGACCTATCTGAAGCACGCGGTGCTCCAGGGTGCGACGGTGGTGAACAATCCGTTCATGTGGAGCGCCGACGACAAGTTCTTCGGCGCCACGCTGGCGCACGCGCTCGGCCTCGCCAGCCCCAAGACGCTCGTGCTCCCCAACAAGGACTACACCCCCGGCATCAAGCACGACGAGAGCCTCCGCAACCTCACCTATCCCCTCGATTGGAAGGGCATCGCCGAGTACGTGGGCATGCCCTGCATCCTGAAGGACGCGCACGGCGGCGGATGGAAGGAAGTGTACGTGTGTCACTCGCTCGACGAGCTGATCCATCATTACAACCAGTCCGGTCTCCTCACGATGATCGTGCAGGAGTTCATCCGCTGGGAGCATTTCGTGCGCTGCCTCTGCATCGGGCAAGAGGATATTCTGCCGATGAAGTACGACCCGCGGGAGCGCCGGTACCTCGTGGAGCACGCCCACCTGAGCCCCGAGCTGGGCGCCCGGATCGTGGCCGACTCCCGTACCTTGGTCCGCGCTCTCGGCTACGACATGAACTCGATCGAGTGGGCCGTCCGCGACGGCGTCCCGTACGCCATCGACTTCATGAATCCCGCCCCCGACATGGACGTCAACTCGCTCACCCCCGAGTACTTCGCGTGGACGGTGAGGCACATGGCCGACATGGCGATCCGGCTCGCGCTCGAGCCGAAGCCGCCCCGCCCCACCGGCTGGGACGGCTTCCTCGGCGGGCGCCGGCGGGCGCCGGCGGCCGCGGGTGCGGAGCGCTGATGGCCAACGCGCCGGGCGGTCCGGCCGCGGCGATCGACGCGTGGAACGCGGAGCTCACCGATGAGAGCGCCGCGGAGTCCGGCGGGTGGCTGGATGCGCAGCTCGCCCGGCGCGGGCTCACCTTCGGTGAGCGGCCGCTCTGCACGGTGCTCCGCCCCCGGTTTCTGACCCGCGGGCAGTACGACGGGCTCCGGGGCCGGCTCGGCGTGCTGCTTGGCGCGTTTCGTCGGGCGCACGAGGCGGCGCTGGCGGACGCCTCGTTCCGGGCGCAGTTCGGGCTGGCTGACTGGGAGGAATCGCTGCTCACGTCGCTCCCGGCGCCGCGGTCGCCGAGCCCCCTGTCCCGGGTGGACGCCTTCTTCACCGAGGGTGACGGCGGCCTCAAGGTCACGGAGTACAACGCGGAGACGCCCGCGGGCGCTGCCTACGGCGACGTGCTTGCCGAGCTGTTTCTGGCGCTGCCGGCGGGCGCGGCGTTCCAGCGGCGTTGGCGCCTCACCCCGCTGCCCGGCCGGCCCGGGGTCCTGCACGCCTTGCTCGCCGCGCACCGGGATCGGTTCGGCCGGGCGGAGCCGCCGGCGGTGGCCATCGTGGACTGGCGCCAGGTTCCCACCCAGAGCGAGTTCCGGCTGTTCCGCGACTACTTCCAGGGGCTCGGCGTCTCCTGCGTCATCGTCGACCCGGAGGAGCTGGAGTACACCGGCGGACGGCTCCACGCGGGTGGCACCCCGATCACGGTGGTCTACAAGCGCGTGCTGCTCGCCGAGCTGATCGCACGCGGCGGGCGCGACCACGCCCTCGTGTGCGCCGTGCGCGAGGGCAACGTGGCGATGGTGGACTCGTTCCACTGCAAGCCGCTCCACAAGAAGGCCAGCCTGGCGGTGCTCAGCGACGAGCGGAACGGCGCGCTGTTCGACGCCGACCAGCGGGCGGCCGTCGCCGAGCTGGTGCCGTGGACCCGGCGGCTGGAGGAGCGGCGGACCGAGCACGCGGGGCGCCCGGTGGACCTGGTGCCGTTCGTGCTGGCCCGGCGCGAGCGGCTGGTGCTCAAGCCCAACGATGACTACGGCGGCGCCGGCGTGGTGCTCGGCTGGACCGTCGACGCCGGCACCTGGGAACGGGCGGTCCGCGGCGCGCTCGAGTCGCCGCACGTCGTGCAGGAGCGGATCCCGCTTCCGTCCGAGATCTTTCCGTGCCTGGTGGACGACCGGGTGCACTTCGGGGAGCGCATCGTGGACATCGCGCCCTACGCGTACGACGTCACGTGGGTGGAAGGCTGCCTCACGCGGGTCTCGACCGACGCCCTGGTGAACGTGACCGCGGGCGGCGGGTCGACCGTGCCGACCTTTCTTGTGGAAGCGCGATAGCGAATGGAGACCGCATGAAGCCGCCCAGCCTGACCATCGGCATCGAAGAGGAATACCAGATCATCGACCCGGCGACCCGGGAGCTGCGCTCCTACATCACCGAGATCCTCAAGGAGGACTCCGTGGTGCTCGGCGAGGTGAAGCCCGAGCTGCATCAGTCGATGGTGGAGATCGGGACGCGGGTCTGCCACACCCCGGCGGACGTGCGGGCCGAGCTGGTGCGGCTCCGGCGCGTCGTGATGGATCTCGCGGGCAAGAACGGGCTCCGGATCGCGGCGGCGGGCAGCCATCCGTTCTCCTCGTGGATGACGCAGGAGATCACGCCTCTCGAGCGCTACAGCGGCGTCAAGGAGGATCTCCAGGACCTCGCCCAGCGGCTCCTGATCTTCGGGACCCACGTGCACATCGGGATCGAGGACAAGGAGTTCATCATCGACGCGATGAACGTGTCGCGCTACATGCTGCCGCACGTCCTCGCGCTCACCACCAGCTCGCCGTTCTGGAACGGCCGGAACACGGGACTCCGGTCGTACCGCAGCGTCATCTTCCGCGGCTTCCCCCGCACCGGCATCCCCCGCACGCTCTCGTCCTGGGGCGAGTTCGTGCAGCTGGTCGAGACGATGGTGGAGACGAAGTGCATCCCCAACGCTTCCAAGATCTGGTGGGACGTGCGCCCGAGCTGGAACTATCCCACGCTCGAGTTCCGCATCTGCGACGTCTGCACCCGGGTGGACGAGGCGGTCTGCATCGGCGCGATCTTCCAGGCGATCATCTGGAAGCTCTGGAAGCTCCGCCACGACAACCTGACGTTCCGGGTCTACCCCGCCGCGCTGGTCGAGGAGAACAAGTGGCGGGCGGTGCGGTACGGGCTGGACGGCAAGCTGATCGATTTCGGCAAGAACAAGGAGCTGCCCGCGCGGGAGCTGATCCGCGAGCTGCTCGAGTGGTTCATCGGCGACGTGCTCGATGAGTTGGGAAGCCGCAAGGAAGTGGAGTACGCCTTCCGGATCATGGAGGAGGGCACCAGCGCCGACCGCCAGATCGCCACGTGGAAGCGCACCGGCGAGGTGAAGGCGGTGGTGGACCAGCTCGTGCGCGAGACCGCAGAGGGCGTGGCGTGACGGGACCGACACGACCGGAACCGCCCCGGTCACGGCGGCGTTGAGGCGATATTCGAGAAGGTCATGGGGACCCCGCAGGAGGGCCGGCTCGACGGCCCTGACGCCTTGGAAGGGAGCGGCTCCAGCATGCAACTCCGGCGGCCGGTCATCGGCATCCCCACGCAGACGCTGCAGGCGATCGAGGGTATTCCTCCGTCGCTGCCGGCCTCGTGGGTCATGAACCAGCGGTATTTCCTGGCGGTGACGGCCGCAGGGGGAGTGCCGTGGATGATCCCGCTTCTGGACGGAGACCCGGCCACGCTGCGGGAGATCTACGACCGGCTCGACGGACTGGTGCTGCCGGGCGGCGTGGACCTGGACCCGGCGACGTACGGCGAGACGGCGCATCCACGCTGCGGGCAGGTGGACCCCGCCCGGGACCGGGTCGAGCTCCAGCTCGCCCGCTGGGCCATCGAAGACCGGAAGCCACTGCTCGGCCTCTGCCGCGGGATCCAGGTCATCAACGTCGCGCTCGGCGGCACGCTCTGGCAGGATATCGAGACGCAGATTCCCGCGGCGCTCAAGCACGACTGCTGGCCCAGCGCCGGATTCGGCCGTGACTACCTGGCGCACCCGGTGGAGCTCGCCGCGAACTCGCGCCTCCGCGACCTGCTCCGGCGCGACAGCTTCCAGGTCAACAGCATGCACCACCAGGCGATCCGGCGGATCTCGCCGGCGCTGGTCGCCACAGCCGTGGCGCCCGATGGGGTCGTGGAAGGAATCGAGGGGCGCGCCGCCGATCAGTTCCTCATCGGCGTGCAATGGCATCCGGAGGTGTTCGAGCCTACCGACGAAGCGACCCGCCGGCTCTTCCGCGAGCTGGTCGGTGCTGCCAACGACTACGGAACCAGCCGACGCTAACTGAAGAAAGAGTAGAGTCCCTCGGCCCGATGCCGGCGGCTCACGTCGAGCTCCGCCGTCCACGGCAGGCAGCCGCCGCCGGTGGTCTTGTTCGTATCCAGCAGCACGGCCTCCCCGTGATGCATCACGTAATCGAACTTGCCATAGTCGAAGCCGAGCTCGCACCGCAACCGTTCGATGGCGGGAGCGGGCTCGACGGGCTCGATCGCGACATGGGTGGAAGCGTTAACGATCGGGTGTGGCGCGATCATTCGCTGACAGGTCCATCGGTCGCCCAGGAACTGGTAGCTCCGCACCACGTACCCATCGCCTTCCCGCTCGTGCAGAAACCGCTCCACGACCAGGTCGGAGCACTGGTACCACGCCGGAGGTACGTCGGCGGCGCGCGCGAATATGCGATAGTCGCGGGGCGTGTTGAAGAGCGGCAGAGCGCAAGCTGACCGGGGTAGAAGCGTCGCCATCCGCCGACGTACCTGCCAGCACAGCCGGGCCGCGACGCCCGCGCGTACGCGGTCCGGCCTTCCCGCAGACTTGTAGTTCGACTTGACGAGCACC
>JBOHSY010000466.1:0-1059 GCA_050733355.1 Gemmatimonadales bacterium
GAAGGCCGTTGCATAGTCGTGGACTGCCTCACGCTCTGGCTCACGCAGCTTCTATGCGCGGGCGAGGAGTTACTCACGAAAGAACGCGACGCGCTGCTGGCCGTGCTGCCCGAGATCAAAGCTCACCTCATCCTGGTGAGCAATGAGACCGGCCTCGGCATCGTCCCGCTCGATGCCCTGACCCGGCGCTTCGCGGACGAGGCCGGGCGCTTGCACCAGGCGCTCGCGGAGCGCTGCGAGCGCGTCGTCCTCACGCTGGCCGGTCTGCCCTGGGTGTTGAAAGGAGAAGAGCTGTGAATGATGCGATTGACTGGCTTCGGGGGCCGGCCGCATCGCCGAACGCGGCCGCGGGCCGCGAGGCGGCGGACCGCCAATTGCAGTTGACCAAGCCTCCGGGCGCGCTCGGGGAGCTCGAGGCGCTCGCGATCCGGTTTGCCGAGTTGCAGGGCACGCCCAAGCCCGCCGTAAAGCGCGTGCACATCACGGTCTTCGCCGCCGATCATGGGGTCGCCGCCGAGCAGGTTTCGGCCTTTCCGCAAGCAGTCACCGTGGAGATGCTGCGCAACTTCGACCACGGGGGCGGTGCGATCAATGTCCTGGCGCGGGAGCTGGGCGCAATCCTGGAGGTCATCAATCTCGGCACGGTGAACGATCCCGGGCCGCTCGAAGGCGTCCTGGACTGCCGTCTCGGTCCCGGCACGGAAAATTTTACCCGCGCGCCGGCCATGAGTCCGCAGCAATGCGCGCGCGCAACGCGCACCGGCCGCGACGCGGCCGAACGCGCGTTTCTCGCCGGGGCCCAGCTTTTCATCGGCGGCGAGATGGGGATCGGCAACACCACGGCCGCCGCCGCGGTAGGCTGCGCTCTCCTCGGCCTCCCGCCCGAACACCTCGCGGGACCCGGCGCCGGGCTCGCTCCCGCCGGTGTCGCCCATAAAGTGGAAGTTATCCGGCGCGCGCTCGTTTTACATCGCCCGCATCTCGCCGACCCGTACGAAGCATTGCGGCGCCTGGGAGGTTTCGAGATCGCGGCACTCACGGGCAGTTATCTCGGGTGCG
>JBOHSY010000467.1:0-11296 GCA_050733355.1 Gemmatimonadales bacterium
GCTGAGGGCAGGCTGCGGAGGCGGCCGGCGCATGCGGCGCGCCGCCCGCCCGACGCGCGACGCGTTCACGTCGCCCAGCCATTCCGCGAGCACGAAACCCGCGACCAGCCCGCCGGCCATGCCGAGGCCGGCCCAGGTGACGATCTGAAAGGCAGAGAGCTGCGTCCGCGAGCGCACGCGCGATCCTCGTTCAAAAAGCGGGTTCGATCCGTTAAGTTAACACGCTTCATCTCCCGAGCGCACCTGCACTTCCACACTCAGGACACGACATGGCGGAGGAGCGTGAGCAGGTCATGTCGGCCAGTGCGGCGCGATGGCTCGCCCTGGGCATCGTCATCCTGGTCGGCATCGGGCTGTATCTGATCGTCGGGGTGGGCGTCGAGCCCGTGGCGCAGCCCGCGGTACTGGAGCCCGGGTGAGCACCATCGTCGGCACCATGCGCATCACGCTGCCCGACGGGTCGGTCCGCGAAATGAGCCGCGGCGCGACCGCGCGGCAGATCGCCGAGTCGATCGGGGCCGGCCTCGCCCGGGCGGCGCTGGCGGCCCGGGTGAACGGGTCGGTGTGGGATCTCGACCGCCCCATCGAGGACGACGCGCAGGTTGCCATCCTCACCGAGCGTGACGCCGAGGCGCTGGAAATGCTCCGGCACTCGTCGGCCCACATCCTCGCGACCGCGGTGCGCGAGCTGTTCCCCGGCGCCGGGATCGGCTTCGGCCCGCCGATCGAGGACGGCTTCTACTATGACTTCGACGTGCCCCGGCCGTTCACCCCTGAAGATCTCGAGCGCATCGAGCGGCAGATGGTCGAGGTCGTCAGGCGGGACTACCCGTTCGTCCGCGAGGTGGTGAGCCGCGCGGAGGCCAACCGGCGGTTCAAGGACGATCCGCTCAAGTTGGAGCGCATCGCCGACCTGGGCGACGACGAGACGATCTCGGTATACACCGACGGCCCGTTCGTCGACCTGTGCCGCGGCCCGCACGTGCCGAGCACCGGGCGGCTCAAGCACTTCAAGCTGCTGCACGCCGCGGGTGCCTACTGGCGGGGCGACGAGCGCCGCCAGATGCTCCAGCGCATCTACGGCACGGCGTGGTTCAAGAAAGAAGACCTCGACGCGTACCTCCACCGGTTGGAGGAGGCGCGGAAGCGCGACCACCGCGTCATCGGCAGGCAGCTCGACCTGTTCTCGATCAGCGACATCATCGGACCGGGTCTCGTCCTCTGGCACCCGAAGGGCGCGATGATCAAGTGGCTGCTGTCGCGCGCCGTGGAGGACGACAACGTGGCGAGCGGGTACGACCTCGTGTACACGCCGAACGTCACCCGGGAGGAGTTGTTCAGGATCTCCGGCCACCTGCCGCTGTACGCGGGGAATCAGTACCCGCCCATGGCGGCCGGGGCCGGTGAAGCGGACGACGTGCGCTACCGGGTGAAGCCGATGAACTGCCCGATGCACGCGCTCATCTACCGGAGCCAGCAACGGAGCTACCGCGACCTGCCGATCCGGCTGAGCGAGGTGGCCAACGTCTACCGGAACGAGAAGTCCGGCACGCTGCACGGGCTGCTCCGGGTGCGCGGACTGTGCATGGACGACGCGCACATCTTCTGCACCATGGACCAGGTCGAGGAGGAGATCTTCCTCTGCCTCGAGCAGGTGGACCGGCTGGTGCGTCGCCCGTTCGGGTTCGAGCTGGATTTCGAGGTCAGTACCCGGCCGGAGGAGCGGCTGGGCGGCGACGACGTCTGGGACCAGGCCGAGGCCATACTCCAGCGGGCGCTGGAGCGGAAGGCGATCCCGTTCCGGATCGCCGCCGCCGGCGGGGCGTTCTACGGACCCAAGATCGACATCAAGTTCCGCGACGCGATCGGGCGGCTCTGGCAGGGACCGACGATCCAGCTCGACTTCAACCTGCCCGAGCGGTTCGAGCTCGAGTACACCGGGCCGGACAACCGGCCCCACCGTCCGGTGATGATCCACCGCGCCATCTACGGCACGCTGGAGCGGTTCACCGGCACCCTGATCGAGCACTTCGCGGGCGCGTTCCCCGTGTGGCTCGCGCCGGAGCAGGTCCGGGTGATCCCGATCTCCGATGCGCAGGCCGACGGCGCCCGTGCGATTGCGGCCCGGCTCAAGGCGGCGGGGCTCCGGGTGCACCTGGACGCTGGCTCGGAAACCCTCAACTACCGGGTGCGCGAGGGCGAGGTGGCCAAGGTGCCGTACATGGCGGTGGTCGGGCAGCGCGAGCTCGACGCGGACAGCATCGCGCTCCGCGTGCGGGGCGCGGGCAAGAAGCAGGAAATTCTGCCGGTGGAGGCATTCCAGGCCCGGGTGCTGGAGGAAGTGCGCACGCGGGCGCTCGTGCCGTGAGCCCGGTTTTTTCACCGCAACGACCCAGCGGCGCAGAGACCCGCAGTTTTTGTGGTCGCATGTACTGGAGCCCGGAGTCCAGCGCATGAGGCCACAACAACCGCAGTACTCTGCACCTCTGCGTCGCTGCGGTTTGCAGTGGTTCTTGAGGGCCGGATGACGGCCCGGGCCGGCGACGAAGGCCTCGTCCGCGTCATCGGCACGCGCGCGCTCGCGCTCGCGTGCATCAACATGATCGTCGGCGCGAGCATCTTCGTGCTCCCCGCCTCCATCGCCGGCGATCTCGGTCCCGCCGCGATCCTCGCTTACGGCGTCTGCGCTGGCATCCTGCTCCTCGTGGGGCTCTGCTTCGCGGAGGCGGGCAGCCGGGTCTCCGTGTCGGGCGGAACCTATGCCTACATCGAACGGGCGTTCGGTCCGTTCATCGGCTTTCTCGCGAGCACCTTCCTGTGGTTCGCGAGCGGTGTCCTGGCGAGCGCGTCGGTGTCGAACGCGTTCGTCGGCACGCTCGGCGCGGCCGTCCCGGCGCTGGGGCAGGGCGTTCCCCGCGCGCTGGTCCTGGCCGCGCTCTACGGCGGGCTGGCCGCGCTGCAGGTCCGCGGCGTGCGCACCGGCGTCCGCTTCGTCGAAGGCGTGACCGCCGCCAAGCTGGTCCCGCTGCTGCTGTTCGTCGGTCTGGGAGCGCTGTACGTCCGGCCGGACTACCTGACGTGGGCGGGAGCCCCGTCGATCGATGAGATCGGCCGGGCGGTGCTGCTGCTCTTTTTCGCGTTCCAGGGCCTCGAGAACGCGCTGACGTCGAGCGGCGAGATCGTGCAGCCGTCGCGCACCGTGCCGCGCGCCATCCTCCTCACGATTGTGGTGATCACGATTCTGTACGGGGGGATTCAGCTCGTGGCGCAGGGTATCCTGGGCCCCGAGCTCGGGGCGCACGAGCGTGCTCCCCTCGCCGACGCCGCCGGCGCGGCGATCGGCGGCTGGGCCCGCGCCGCGCTCCTCGCCGGCGCCGCGGTCTCGATGTTCGGGTGGGTGGGCGGCGACCTGCTGGCACAGCCGCGGGCGCTGTTCGCGCTGGGCCGGGACGGCCTGCTGCCGCGCGGGTTCGCGCGGGTGCACCCGGCCTACCGGACGCCGCACGTGGCGATCGTGGTCTACGCGGCGCTCGGCTTCGGGTTCGCGGTGACCGGCAGCTTCCGCAGCCTCGCGCTCGTCGCGAGCGGCGGCGCGCTCCTGCTCTACCTGCTCGCCTGCCTCGCCGCCGTGCGTCTGCGACGCCTCGGCGTGCGGGCCGAGGGCGCGCCGCTCGACTTCCCCGGAGGCACCGCGATCGCCGTGCTCGCGTCCCTCGCCATCCTCTGGGTGCTGACGTCGCTCAGCGCGGCCGAGTTCGCCGCGCTCGCGGTGATGGTGGTGGTCGCGAGCGCGATGTACGCCTGGGCCCGGTGGCGGGCGACCGTGCGGAGCCGCAGCCCCGACGTGCTACCCGACTGACCGCGCCGCAGCGCCCCTGCCAGCTTCCGGTGGCCGGATGTATCTTGCCGTCGAACTCGGCCGGCTGGTTTTTCGTGAGCGAAGCATCGATCCCCGTCATTCTTTCCGCGGTCCGCACACCGGTCGGCCGATATCTCGGCGGGCTGTCGTCGTTCACAGCGCCCCAGCTCGGCGCGCTCGCGATCCGCGAGGCGATCCACCGGGCGGGGGTCGACCCCAACGCCATCGACGACGTCATCATGGGTCAGGTTGTGCAGGGCGGCTCGGGGCAGGCGCCCGCCCGCCAGGCAATGATCCACGCGGGCATTCCCGGCACGGTGCCCGCGATCACCGTCAACATGGTGTGCGGCTCCGGGCTCAAGGCCGTGATGCTCGCGGCGCAGGCCATCAAGGCCGGTGACGCGGAGTGCGTGGTCGCCGGCGGACAGGAGTCGATGTCGAGCGCGCCGCACTACGTCTACGGCATGCGGAACGGGATCAGGGCCGGCAACCAGACCATGGTCGACGGGATGATCCATGACGGGCTCTGGGATTCGTTCGGCTGCTGCCACATGGGCGAGTATGCCGAGTACACGGCCGACAAGGCGGGCGTGAGTCGGCAGGACCAGGATGCGTTCGCGCTCGACAGCCATCGGAAGGCCGTCGCCGCGGCCGAGAGCGGGAAATTCAAGGCGGAGATCCTGCCGGTGCAGGTGGCCGGAAAGAGCGGGCCGACGTTCGTGAGCGCGGACGAGTCGCCGCGCAAGGACACGAGCGCGGAGACGCTCGCGAAGCTCAAGCCCGCGTTCCGGAAGGACGGCGGCAGCGTTACCGCCGGGAACGCGCCGGGCCTCAACGACGGTTCCAGTGCGCTGATCGTGACGTCGCTCGCCTTCGCGAAGGCGCACGGCCTCGCCCCCATCGCGCGCATCACCGGGTACGCCACCGGGGGCGGCGAGCCCCGGGATCTCTTCTTCGCACCGGTGGTCGCGGTGCGCGCCCTGATGGAGAAGGCCGGCACCCGGATCGACGACTACGACCTCATCGAGGCCAACGAGGCGTTCGCGGTGCAGGCCATCGCCGATGGGCGCGAACTGGGCTGGGACTGGGAGCGGGTGAACGTGCACGGAGGCGCGGTCGCGCTCGGGCACCCGATCGGCGCGAGCGGCGCCCGGGTGCTCACGACGCTGCTGTACGCGCTCGAGGATCGCGGGCGCTCCACCGGTCTCGCGACCCTGTGCCTGGGCGGCGGCAACGCGGTGGCCCTCAGCGTGGAGCGGATATGAGCCTTCGCAGTGAGCAGTGGGCTGGGAGCAGTGAGCAGGTCACCACCGGGACTCGGGCTCTCCGGCGTGGGCTTGCGATCGTGCTCGGCGCGGCGACGGTGGCACTCGCGGCTCAGGTAGCGGTGCCGCTGCCGTTCACTCCAGTGCCCATGACCCTCCAGCCGCTCGCGGTGTTGGTGGTGGGCGGGCTGCTCGGCGCCCGGCTCGGCGCGGCGGCGCTCGCGCTGTACATCGCGCTCGGCGCGCTCGGCTTGCCGGTGTTCACGCCGGTCGGCCCGCCCGGTGCGGCGCGACTCCTCGGTCCGACCGGCGGCTACCTGCTGGCGTATCCGGTCGCCGCCGCGATCACCGGGTGGCTGGGGGCCCGCCCGACCGCCCGGCCGGCTGCCCGCCTGCTCCTGGCCTGCGCCGCGGGCATGGTCGTGATCCACCTCGGCGGCTCGGCGCAGCTCGCCATTCTCACGGGCGACGTCAGCGTCGCTACGCGGTTCGGCCTGGTGCCGTTCCTCACGGGCGACCTCCTCAAGATCGGCCTCGCAGCGCTGGTGATCTTGGCGCTTCGTCCCCACGTCCGCTCGCGGCTTTGACCGCGCCGCGCCCGGAGTCGCGTCAGGTCCTGAAGGCGATCGGATGGTCGATCGCCTTCCTGCTGACGGGGCTCGCCCTCAGCACACTGCTGCTGGCCGGCTGGGCGGCCGCGATCGCCGGAGGCGACGTGCGGCTCGGCATGTCCCGGCTCCAGCAGCCCGGCGGCCTCCAGACCATCGCCGATGGCAGCAGCCGCCTGCTCGCGTTTCTCCTCACCACTTGGGCGATCGGCGTCCGGGCGCTGGGTCTGGACTGGCGGCGGCTCCGCTGGGCACCGCCGGCCTGGGGCGCTCGGGGGCTGCTGGGCGGGCTGGCGCTGGGCGCGACCGCAGCGGCCGTGACCCTGGTCGCCGCGGTGGCCGTGGGCAGCGCCCACTGGTCGCGCGACAGCGGTGGCCCCGCCGAGTACGTCGTCCAGGTGCTGAAGACCACGGCCGCGCTCGTGCCCGCCGCGCTCAGCGAGGAAATGATGTTCCGCGGCGTGCCGCTCGTGCTGGTCGCGGCGGTGGCCGGTCGCGCGACCGCGCTGGTGCTGATCTCGGCCCTCACGTTCTCGCTCTTTCACTGGCTCAACCCCGACGTGACCCCGCTGGCGCTCGGCAATATCGCGCTGGCCGGGCTCTTCCTCGGGGTCGCGTTCTACGCGCCGGGCGGGCTCTGGACCGCGTTCGGTGCCCATCTAGGCTGGAACGGAACGCTGGCCGCGCTGGATGCGCCCGTCAGCGGGCTGCCGTTCCGTATCCCGCTGCTGGACTATCACCCCGGGGAGCCGGCCT
Source organism: Gemmatimonadales bacterium (assembly GCA_050733355.1). Taxonomy (GTDB): domain Bacteria; phylum Gemmatimonadota; class Gemmatimonadetes; order Gemmatimonadales; family GWC2-71-9; genus DASQPE01. Next base: position 6,489 of record JBOHSY010000467.1, read on the forward strand.
GGCTGTCCGGCGGCAGGTTCGGGCCGGAGGGCGGGCTGGTGGCGACGCTCGCCCTCGCGCTCGCCATCGCACTCACGGTCCGCTGGGTTCGGAAGGAGGGAGCATGAGCCGGGTCGCCGTCGTCGGCGCCGGCACGATGGGCAACGGCATCGCGCACCTCTTCGCGCAGCACGGCTGGGACGTCGCGCTGATCGACACCGCGCCCGCCGCGCTCGAGCGCGCGGTGGCCGCCATCCGCGGCAACCTCGATCGCCAGGTGAAGAAGGGCGCGATCGCCCCCGAAGCGCCGCCGGCGATCCTCGACCGCATCCGCCCGGCCGACGCGCTCGATGCGGCGCGCGACGCGAGCCTCGTCGTCGAGGCGGCGAGCGAGAATCCGGGGGTCAAGTTCGGCGTGTTCGAGCAGCTCGACCGCGTCACGCGAGCGGACGCGATCCTCGCGACCAACACCAGCTCCATCTCGATCACCGAGATCGCCGCGCGTACCCGGCGGCCGCCCCTGGTGATCGGGATGCACTTCATGAACCCGGTGCCGGTGATGCAGCTCGTCGAGGTCATCCGCGGCCACGCCACCAGCGACGCGACCACGCAGGCGGTGATGGAGACCGCGCGCGCTCTCGGCAAGACGCCGGTGGAGGTCAAAGACTACCCGGGGTTCGTCTCGAACCGGGTGCTGATGCCGATGATCAACGAGGCGATCTACTGCGTCATGGAGGGCGTGGCGGAGCCCGAGGCGATCGACACCGTGATGAAGCTCGGCATGGCCCACCCCATGGGGCCGCTGGCGCTGGCCGACTTCATCGGGCTGGACGTCTGCCTGGCGATCCTGGAGGTGCTGCACCGCGGGCTCGGCGACGACAAGTACCGCCCGTGCCCGCTGCTCCGCCGCATGGTGGCGGCCGGGGACCTCGGCAAGAAGAGCGGCCGGGGGTTTTACTCCTACACCTCCTAGTGTGAAGTCCCAGAGATTCTTTTCGTAAGTCGCTCGACCTTGGCCAGGATACTATCGGCCGGGGCGGTCCACTGGCAGGGCCGCGCGGTCTCGTTGTAACGCTTGACGAAACGCTCGATGCGCTCGATCAACTCCCGCACCTGGCGGAAGGAGCCTCGACGAATCGCCCGCTGGGTGATGAGGGCGAACCACCGCTCCACCTGGTTGAGCCAGGACGCATAGGTCGGCGTGAAGTGCAGATGCACTCGGGGATGGCGGGCGAGCCAGGCCTTCACCTTCCGGTGCGTGTGCGTGCCATAGTTGTCGAGAATGAGGTGCAAGGCCAGGGGGGCCGGGACCTGGGCGTCGACGTCACGGAGGAAGGCGAGAAACTCTTGCTGCCGGTGGCGCCGCTTGCATGGGGCAAAGATCTCGCCGGTCTGGATATCCAGCGCGGCAAAGAGCGTGGTGGTGCCGAGCGGGAGGTTCGGCTGGGTGCGCTCGAGGGCTTGGATCTGGCTCTGCTCGTCTACGCAGAGCACGAGGGCTTTGTCGGGGGGATTGAGATAGAGCCCCACGATGTCGCGCACCTTCTCCACGAAGAACGGGTCCGGGGAGAGCTTGCAGCTCTTGGTGCGGTGCGGCTGCACGCTGAAGAGGGTGAAGTAGCGCTGCACGGTGCTCTTGCTGATGCCGGTCTTGGTGGCCACGCCGCGCACGGTCCAGTGGGTGGCCTCTTTCGGGCGGGTCTGCCGCACCGTGCGCAGCATCCGGGCAACCTTGTCGTCCTCATGCGTGCGGGGGCGACCGCTGCGGGGCGCGTCGTACAACCCCGCGAGCCCGTGCGCCCGGTAGCGCTGGCGCCAGTGGCCGACGAGCGGGAGGCTGATCCCGAGGCCCTCGGCGATGGCGCTATTGGCCTCCCCGGCGGCCGACCGCAGGATGATCTGCGCTCGGCGGACCAAGCCATGCGGTAACGCCCGCGACGTGGCCAAGGCGCTCAACTGGGCATGCTCCCTGACCGACAGGGTCAGTTCGAACCGACGCGGGCGTCCGGTACGCATGGCGGCTCCCATGGCACGTGGGAGACCGCGAATGAACGCGAATGAGCGCGAATATCCGGCGTGGGGCACGGCGCGACGTGTGATCGGAGTGTTCTACGAGGTGTTTAACGAGCTGGGCGCAGGGTTTCTGGAGTCGGTGTATCAGGAGGCCATGTCGGTGAGCCTGGCAGAATCCGGTTTGCCGGTGGCGCGGCAAGTGCCCGTGGACGTGTGGTTCCGCAACCGCGTCATAGCCACCTTCCGCGCCGCCCGATCGTCGGCAACGAACTGCTGGTGGAGCTCAAGGCCGCACGAGCCATCGAGGAGGCGCATGTCGCTCAGACAATAAACTACCTTCGGGCCACGAAAATGAGCGCGGCTCTGCTGCTCAACTTCGGCCCGCGGCCGCAGTTCAGGCGAATCGTCTGCACCGTCTCGCGCAGCGCGACGGGTTCCAGGGCTGATTCGCGTCATTCGCGCCCATTCGCGTAGTTCGCCGCCCCTCGTTCTGGGCCCACCTCGTGCGCTGCCGCCATCCTCTATACATTGGGGGATGCGGGAGGTGATACCGATCGGGGCCGACCACGCCGGCTATCCGCTGAAAGAGCGGCTCGTAGCCGAGCTGCGATCGCTCGGGTACGAGCCGCTCGATGTCGGCACCAGCGGCCCGGATTCGGTGGACTACCCGGACTTCGCGCACGACGTGGCGGGCAAGGTCGAACGCGGTGAGGCGGCCCGCGGTGTATTGTTGTGCGGGTCAGGGCTCGGGATGGCCTACGCCGCCAACCGGCATCCCGGCGTGCGTGCCGCCGTCGCGTGGAGTCCCCACGTGGCCCGCCTCGCCCGCGAGCACAACGACGCCAACGTGCTCGTGCTTCCCGCCCGTTTCCTCGACGAGGCGGAGGGCGTGCAGATTCTGAAGACGTGGCTCAGCACGGGATTTGAAGGCGGGCGGCACGCCCGCCGGGTCGAAAAAATCGAACGGGAGAGTTCATGACGCTCGATCACAACGCTTCGCTGCGCGAGGCCGATCCGATCGTGGCGCGCCTCATCGATCGCGAACTCCGCCGGCAGCAGCAGGGGCTCGAGCTGATCGCCAGCGAGAATTTCGCGAGCCGCGCGGTGATCGACGCGATGGGCACACCGCTCACCAACAAGTACGCCGAGGGCTACCCCGGCAGGCGATACTATGGCGGCTGCGAGGTCGTGGACGAGGTCGAGCAGCTCGCCATCGACCGGCTCAAGCAGCTCTTCGGGGCGGCCCACGCCAACGTCCAGCCCCACTCCGGGGCCCAGGCGAACTTCGCGGCGTTCATGGCCATCGTGCCGCCGGGCTCGACCATCATGGGGCTGTCGCTCCCGCACGGCGGCCACTTGTCGCACGGCGCGCCGGTCAATCACAGCGGCACGATCTGGCACTCGGTGCAGTACGGCGTGAATCCCGCCACCGGCCGGATCGATTACGACCAGGTGCGTGAGCAGGTCCGCAAGGAACAGCCCAGGCTCATCATCGCCGGCGGCAGCGCCTACGCCCGCATCATCGATTTCGCGGCGTTCCGCTCCATCGCCGACGAGGTGGGGGCGTTCTTTCTGGTGGACATGGCGCATTTCGCCGGCCTCGTCGCCGGCGGAGTCTATCCGTCGCCGGTCCCGCACGCGCACGTCGTCACCAGCACCACGCACAAGACGCTGCGCGGCCCACGCTCCGGCCTGATCCTGTCGATTGCGGAGCACGCCAAGGCCATCGACAAGTCGGTGTTCCCCGGCACGCAGGGCGGCCCGCTCCAGCACGTGATCGCCGCCAAGGCCGTCGCCTTTGGCGAGGCGCTCACCGACGACTTCAAGACCTACGCCCGGAACGTGGTCGAGAACGCGCAGACGCTCGCCCAGGCGCTCATCGAGCGCGGGTTCGCCATCGTCTCCGGCGGCACCGACTCGCACCTGATGCTCGCCGACCTGCGCCCCAAGAATCTCACCGGCAAGGCGGCGGAGGCGATTCTCGGCAAGGCCGGGATTACGGTCAACAAGAACACGATCCCGGACGACCCCCAGTCGCCGTTCGTTACCAGCGGCATCCGGATCGGCACCCCGGCGGCCACAACCCGGGGCATGGGCAGGGACGAAATGGAGCGGGTGGCACAGCTCATCGACCTGGCGCTCTCCAAACCGGACGACGCGACGCTGGCCCGCATCCGGAGCGAGGTGCTCGAGCTGACCTCAGCCTACCCCCTGTACCAGCCCGCGGGCGCCTCGCGTGCGCGGGTCCGGCGCACGGCCTGAGTCCCGAACTCGCCCCAGACCCGGATGATCGCGTGAACGACCTCCAGTTCGCCGACGACGTGCTCGCCCGGATCCGGGCGCGGGGCGGGGCGTATCACGAGCGGGCATACCTCTTCATGCTCGCCACGGTCGAGTACATCCAGGCCCGGCTCACGGTCCGGCGACACGTCACCGGACAGGAGCTGGCCTGGGCGTGCCGCGATCTTGCGCGGGAGCAGTTCGGGCTGCTCGCACCGCACGTCCTCGAGCACTGGGGCATCACCCGCACCGAGGATTTCGGCCGGATCGTGTTCACGCTGGTCGAGGTGGGCCTGCTCGTCACCCAGCCCGGCGACCGGGAGGAGGATTTCGCGGACGTGTACGATTTCGGCGAGGCGTTCGCGGCGGACTACGCGTGGACCGGGGTGCACCGGCCCGGCTGACGGTGAGAGGTGAGAGGTGAGAGGTGAGAGGTGAGAGGTGAGAGGAGAGAGGAGGAGGTGAGAGGTGAGAGGTGAGAGGTGAGAGGGGCCTCCGGTGCCCTTCATGGCGCCGGCCCCCTCTTACCTCTCACC
>JBOHSY010000468.1:0-5279 GCA_050733355.1 Gemmatimonadales bacterium
GCGGCGGGAGCGGAACTCGTTGCCCGGACTGCCCCGCTCGGCTACCTTCACTTCTTCAAGCAGCCATGAGCTCCGCCGATACTCTGCCGGTGGTGGTTTTCCGGATCGGAGACCTCACCTGTGCGGCGCCTGCCGCGCGCGTACGCGAGGTGCTGCCGCGGCTTCCGGCCACGCGAATCCCGGGGGTCGACGGCGCCGTCGAAGGACTCGTCAACCTTCGCGGCGGGCTTCTCACCGTGATCGACGGCCATCGCCTGCTCGGGCGACCCGCGGTGACCGGAGACGAGGGCGGAATCCTGGTACTCGACGTGAGCGGGCGCCGCTTCGGCCTCGGCGTGAGCCAGGTGCTCGATTTCCTCGAGCTGCCGCCCGCCGCGATTGCCGGCCGCGAAGACCTGCCTGGCGTGGACCCCGCGCTGGTGCACGCCGTGGCCAGTCACGGCGACCGCCACTTCGTCCTGCTCGATCTCGATACCCTGCTGGCCCCCGTCACCGGGGGCAACCCGGAACCGTTCGGAGGTGCGTCGTGAGCCACACCGTCCTCGTCTGCGATGACGCGATCTTCATGCGGACGATGATCAGCGACATCCTGACGCAGGCCGGCTTCGAGATCGTCGGAGAGGCCGAGACCGGGCTCCAGGCTGTCGAGAAGTTCCGCCAGCTCAGGCCCGATCTCGTCACGATGGACATCGTGATGCCCGACATGGGCGGCATCGAGGCGGTGCGGGAGATCTGCAAGCACCATCCGGACGCCAAGATCCTCATGTGCAGCGCCATGGGGCAGCAGGCGCTCGTAGTGGAAGCCATTCAGGCCGGCGCCAAGGATTTCGTGGTGAAACCGTTCCAGCCGTCACGGGTGCTCGAGGCCGTTCAGCGCGTGCTCGGCTGATCCGATGTCGGCTCCGAAGTACGCCGCCCTGTTCCTCGCGGAGAGCCGGGAGCACCTCGCCGGGTGCGACCGCCTGCTGCTGGCGTGGGAACGGGAGCCGGCGGCCGCGGACCCGGTGCACGGGCTCTTCCGCGCGGTGCACAACATCAAAGGCATGGCGGCGACGATGGGGTACGGTGCCGTGGCGGATCTCGCCCACCGCACGGAGAATCTGCTCGACGCGCTGCGCGCGGGGCGGGTGCGGCCGTCGGCCGACGGCATCCAGCTGCTCTTCCGCGCCGTGGACGCCCTCCGCGCCGGCGTCGAGGCGGTGGGGGCCGGCGTGGAGGCCGTCGCCCCTCCGGAGCTGGCTGCGGCCCTGGATGGGGCGGTCGAAGCGCGGAAGAGCCGAGGAGCAGAAGAGCGGAAGGCCTCCAGGAAGCGCCGCACGGCTCGCGCCGCCGAGTCGCCCATCGGCTCGTCTGCTCCTCCGCTCTTCCGCTGCATCAGCCTCGCGATTCGCCCCGGGGCCTCGATGCGCGGCCCCCGTGCACTCGTGGCGCTCAAGCGCGCCGAGTCGTTCGGGCGCGTGAGCGCGGTGGAGCCATCGCTCGCGGCGCTCGAGCGCGACGACTTCGACGGGCGGCTGGCGTTCCGCCTGGAGAGTGCGGCGCCCGACGACGCGATCGACGCGGCGCTCCGGGCGGCCGGGGATGTCGAGTCGGTCGTCATCGGGGCCGTCGCGGAGACGGCGCCCGCCCCGGCGGCCGCACCGGTCGCCGCGCGGGCGCGACACATCCGGGTGGAGCTCGCGCGGCTCGACGTCATGATGAAGCAGGTGGGCGAGCTGACGGTCGCGCGCAATCGGCTGCTAGAGCTCGCGCGCGACGCCGAGCCGGCGATGGCGGAGCTGGCCGCCCGCATTTCGCGCCTGGTCTCCGATCTGCAGGGCGAGGTGCTCGCCTCCCGCATGACGCCGGTCGGCGAAGCCTTCGAGCGGTTCCCGCGCCTCGTGCGCGACCTCGCCCGCGATCTCGGCAAGCGCGTCCGGCTCGATCTCGAGGGCGAGGAGATCGAGCTCGACCGCGCGGTGCTCGACCAGCTGGTCGAGCCCCTGGTGCACCTGGTACGCAACGCGGCCGACCATGGCCTCGAGCTGCCCCGACAGCGCGAGGCCGCGGGCAAGCCGGCGGAAGGGCGACTGCTGCTCGCCGCCACCCGCGAGCGGCGGACGGTCGCCATCCGCGTGAGCGACGACGGCCGCGGCATCGACCGCGCGGCGGTGCTCGCACGGGCGCAGCGCGACGGACTGGCCGACGCGTCGGTCGAGACGCTATCCGACGAGCTGCTGCTCCGGGTGCTTGCCCGGCCGGGTTTCAGCACGGCGCGGCAGGTGACCGGCGTCTCGGGGCGCGGCGTCGGGGTCGAGGTCGCGCTCGCCCGCGTGCGCGCGCTCGGCGGCACGCTCGACGTGCGGTCGGAGGCGGGGCGGGGCACGACCTGGACGCTGCGGGTGCCGCTCACGCTCGCCATCGTGCGCGCGCTCCTGGCGGAGGCCGGCGGCGAGCGCTACGCGGTGCCGCTGTCGTTCGTATCCGAGACGGTCGAGTTCGATCCCCAGGCGGTCACCGCGATCCGCCAGCGCGAGGCGCTGGTCGTGCGCGAGCGGGTGATCCCGACCGTGCACCTCAGGGATCTGGTCGCCGCGCGCACCGAGCGACGCGCGCCGCGGCGGCCGACCATCATTCTCGAGGTGGGCGAGCGGCGCACGGCGCTGGTGGTGGATGCCCTCCTCGGCCAGCAGGACATCGTGATCGAGCCGTTCGATGCGCCCCGGGGCCTGCCGTCGTACGTGGGGGGCGCCACCATCCTCGCCGACGGCGCGCCCGCGCTCATCCTCGACGCGGCCGCCCTGGTCTAGGGGACATCATGGACGACGTGCGCGGACTCAAGGAGCTCCAGCTCGACGCGCTGAAGGAGGTCGCCAATATCGGCGCGGGGCACGCGGCGACGGCGCTCTCCCAGCTCACCGGCCGCACGGTCATGATCGGCGTGCCGGAGGTGAACGTCCGCCCGCTGGAGGAGGTCCCCGATCTGCTTGGCGCGTCGGACGACGTCATGGCCGCGGTGCTGATGCACATGATGGGCGACCTCACCGGCCGCACGCTCGTGCTCCTGCCGGTGCCCTCGGCGCGGCTCCTGTGCGACATCCTCCTGCGGCGGCCCTCCGGCGGCACCACCGACTTCGGGGCGATGGAGCAGTCCAGCATCAAGGAGGTCGGCAACATCCTCGCCAGCGCGTACATGAACGCGCTGAGCGACTTCATGGGCATGATGCTGGTGCCGTCGGTGCCGAGCCTGGTGATCGATCTGAGCGCGGCGATTCTCACGACCGCCTACCTGAACTTCGGCCACGACCGGGACTACGTCTTCTGCGTCGAGACGACGTTCCGCTTCGAGGACCCCTCCGACCCGTTGCGGGGCCACTTCCTCCTCCTGCCCGACATGCCCTCGCTCCGGGCGATCTTCGACGCCATCCGCGTCACGTAGGACATGGCGGTCGCCGTGCTGTCGGAGCGCGAGCTGGAAGCGCTGCGGTCGTTCGCCCGGCGCATCGATCCCGCGGACGCCGGGGCGCACAACAACCTCGGCGTGCTCTACCACCAGAAAGGCCTCATCGCCGAGGCGGTCGAGCAATTCACCCAGGCGCTCGAGCTCGACCCGCGCATGGAGACCGCGCGGACCAATCTCGATATCGCCTATCGCGCGAGCGGGCACTACGACCGCCGGGTGGCGGAGCTGCGGGAGCGGCTGCGCCGCCAGCCGGCCGAGCGGGACGCCCGGTGGGAGCTCGCCCGCGCGTACGCGGCGCTCGGCCACTGGGACGAGGCCGCCCAGGAGTTCGAGACCCTGCTCGCCTGGCACCCCGACGACCAGCCGTCGCTGCTCCAGCGTGGGCTCGCGGAGCGGGCGCGCGGCCGCATCGAGGAGGCCACCGAGTGGCTCGAGCGCGCCTGCGAGCGCGACCCTTCGAGCTCAGTGGCGCTGTTCCACCTGGGCGAGACGCTCTACAACCGGGGACTCAACGACCGGGCCCTGGCCGCGCTCACCGAAGCGATCCGTCGCAATCCCGAGAACGCCGAGGCGCATTACCTCCTCGCGTTCCTCTACGGCGACCTCGGCCGGCAGGACGAAGCGCGCGTCGCGACCAAGCGGGCGCTCGCGCTGAATCCGGCACTCGCCCGGGCGCAGGCCAACCTCGCGCTCGACCGGGTTGGGCCCCGCGGCGCCGGCCCCGCTGTACGGGAAGCCGCCCGGCCCCAGGTCGTGGAGGGCCGCGCGCTCGCGCATTTCAGCCTGGGACTGGCCTTCCGCCAGCGGGGCTACTTCGTCGAGGCGCTCCGCGAGTATCGCCTCGGGCTCGACGCGGGGGAGGATCGCCGGCTCAATCTCCAGGCGATGGCCGAGGTCCATCTCCTGCGTCGGGACCTGCCCGCCGCGCTCGAGCTCTACGACTCCCTGGTGAAGGACTATCCCGACCAGCCGAAGCTGTGGAACGAGCGCGGCGTGTGCCTGCACCAGGCGGGGCGCCGCGAGGCGGCGGCCGAGAGCTATCAGCGCGCCGTGCTGCTCGATACCGAGTACGGGCTGGCCTGGAACAACCTCGGGGTGCTGCGCGCGCATCGCGGCGAGGGAGACGCCGCCGCGGAGGCGTTTCGTCGCGCGCTCGCATGCGCCGGCGCGCCGCCCGCCGCCCGCCTCAATCTCGGGTTGCTGCAGTTGCATCGCCACGCGCTGCAGGCATCGCTCGACGCGTACCGCGAGGCGCTGGAGCGGGCTCCCGACAGCGCGCCGGGGTGGAACGGCGTCGGACTCGTGCTGATGGAGCTCCGGCGCTACACCGACGCGCGCACCGCGTTCAGCCGGGCCATCGACGCCGATGCGAAGCTCGCCGCCGCGCACTACAACCTGAGTTTCGTCCTGAGCCAGCTCGGCGACTTCGACGGCGCGCTCCGCGCCACGAAGCAGGCGCTGGCCCTCGAGCCGTTCTACGTGCCGCAGAAGTACGCCCTCACGATCGACCTCCAGTTCGAGGATCCCACGATCGCGGTTCCGCCCGAGCTGGACGCCGACGTGGCCGGCGACGGGCTCGCGGGGGAGTTCGCCTTCGATCCCGGGATGCTCGACAGCCTGTTCACCGAGCTGGCGCAGGCCCCCGCCGCCGCGCCCGGGGGCGATCCGCTCGCGCTCGCCCGTGACTACATCACCAAGGGGTTGCTGGAGCGGGCGGCCGTGGAGCTGAGCCGCGCGCGCGCGCGGGGGGTGCAGACGGCCACCGCCACCGCGCTGCTCGGCGACCTGTTCGCCCGGCGCGGCCTCCACGGCGAGGCGCTGGAGCGCTACCGCGAAG
>JBOHSY010000469.1:0-1261 GCA_050733355.1 Gemmatimonadales bacterium
CTTCGCGGGTCTGCCCGAAGCGGTGCACCCGGCCGATCCGCTGCTCCACCATCATCGGGTTCCACGGCAGCTCGTAGTTCACCAGCTGGTGGCAGAACTGGAGGTTGAGCCCCTCGGCGCCCGACCGGGTGCTCACCAGCACGCCGCGCGGCTCGGCCTTGAACTTGGTGAGTGCGCGGTGCCGGTCGTGCCGGCTCAACGATCCGGTGAACGAGATCGCGGGACGGCCGAGCTCAGAGACGCGGCGGGCGATCAGCTCGACGGTGGGGAGGTGCTCGCTGAACACCACCACGCGGTCGGGCGACTCGACGAGGAGCTTCGACAGCTCCTCGAGCTTGGCGTGGGTGACGATGCCGGCGGCCCGGTCGGCGAGGTCGCGCGCCCGGCCGCGGAACTCCGGGAGCACCAGCTCGCCTTCGGCGAGCTTCTGCATCGAGGTGGCGAGCGCGGGCGACGACGAGCAGAGCCGCTGCGCGAGCCGGAGGCACTCGAGGAAGTAGATCCCTCGGCCGGTGGGCGGCTTCCGACGCCGCCGATCGAGCCCCTTCTCCCGCTCCTCCCACTCCTCCTGCTCCTCCCGCTTCCTGAACCCTTCCTTATATAGGTCGCGCAGCAGGCGGGCGGTGCGGGCGTACAGCTCGGCCTCGGGGGCGGTCAGCTCGAGGGTCGGATGCCTGGGGAAGCGGGGCGGAAGTCCCATCACGTCCGCGACGCTGGCGCGCCGGGTCCGGATCATCACCCGGCTGGTGAGGTCGCGCAGTCCCTCGGCCTGTCTCACCTCCCGGGTGTCGCCGCTGACGACGTACGCGCGCTGGAACTCGCGCCAGGTGCCGAGGTGCCCGGGGCGGAGCAGCGTCACGAGGTTGTAGAGCTCGCGGAGGTCGTTCTGGATCGGGGTGGCGGTGAGGAGGAGCAGGTAGTTCCGGCGGATCCGCTGCAGCAGCTGGTAGCGCGCGGTGTGGGGGTTCTTGCACTTGTGTGCCTCGTCCACGATCACGAGGTCCCAGCGGTGCCGGAGCAGCTCGGCGGCGTGGGCGTCCTGCCGGGCGCGATCGTAGGAGGCGATCGCGCGGTGCGAGGTTTCCCACCCGTCGGGCGTTTCGATGGGTGTGAATGTCTCGAAGAATTTGCTCTCCAGCTCGTCCACCCATTGGGTCACGAGGCTCGCGGGGGTGAGGATCAGGATCCGGCGGGCGAGGCCGCGGACGGCGAGCTCCTTGAGGATGATGCCGGCCTCGATCGTCTTGCCGAGGCCGACCTC
>JBOHSY010000470.1:0-2755 GCA_050733355.1 Gemmatimonadales bacterium
GGCCCCGCGTCACGCGGGCGCCGCGGCGGCCGTGAGCGCGCGCTGGATCGCGCGTCCACAGTGGTCCGGTCGTCCGGGCGGCACCCTCGTCGTCTCCCGCGTCGATACCACTGGCGCCATCGCCCCTGGGTCGCTTTCCGCACGCCTCCGGAACTCGGTCGCGCGGGCCACCCGCGAGCTCTACGGTGCGCGTGCGCCGCTGGTGGACGCGCTCATGGTGGGACGCCGGGCGGACATGGATCCGGCCCTCAAGGACGCCTTTGCGCAGTCGGGGCTGGTGCACCTGCTGTCGATCTCCGGCTTCCACGTGGGGCTGCTCGCCGGCTGGATCGTGCTCGCCGCGCGCGGCCTGCGTATCCGCCGCGACCGGGCGCTGATCCTCGCGGCGATCGTGACCGCACTGTACGTCGCATTCCTGGGCTGGCCCGCACCCGCCACGCGCGCCGCCGCGCTGGCGGCGGTCATCGCCCTGTGTCGGGTGCGGCAGCGGCACGTGCAGGCCGACCCGCTGCTGGTTGCCACCTGTCTCGGGGTCATGCTGGTCGATCCCTGGGCGGTGCTCGATCTGGGCGGCTGGCTCTCCGCCGCGGCGCTCTGGGGCGCGACGGCCTGTACCCGCTGGAGTGATCGTGCCGTCGGCACGCACCCGGGCTGCCGCTGCCTCGCGTCGTCCGTCGGCGCGACGCTCGCCACCGCCCCCCTCACCGCGCTGGCGCTCGGCACCGTCGCGATCGTCGGCATCGCGCTGAACTTCGCGGCCATTCCGCTCGCGGCGGTCGCGGTGCCGGGCGTGGCGGCCAGCCTGCTCGCGTGGCTCATCTCGGCGCGGCTGGCCGATGCGCTCGCCGGGGGCTCGGGGCTGCTCCTGCACCTGCTCGAGCTGCTCGCGCGCGCCGGTGCGGCCGTGCCCGGCGGCCACGTCGTCATGGAGCCCGGGCTCGCGGCTGCCACCCCCTGGGCACTGGCGTTGGCGGCGCTCGTCTGGGGCCTGCACGGTCGGGCCACCCGCGTGGTGGCCGCGCGGCGCTGGGGTTGGGCCGTGGCCGTCGCGCTCTGGGCGTCGCTGGCCCTGGCGTTTGGCCCATCGGCTCACCCCGATGGTCGGCTCGCGTTACATTTTCTCGACGTGGGGCAAGGTGACGGTGCGGTCATCCGCACCCCCGGCGGCCGATTCGTGGTGGTGGATGCGGGACCGCGCAGCGATCGCGCGGATGCCGGTCGGCGGGTGCTTGCGCCGTTTCTCGCCCGTCAGCGCGCCCGCCAGCTCGCTGCCCTCGTCGTGTCGCATGCCCATGCCGATCACGTCGGCGGCGCCACGGCCGTGCTCGACCGGTTCCCTGCCGCGGTGATCCTGGAGCCCGGCGCCATGTTCGATGATGCCGGGTACGCACGCTTTCTCGGCGACGTGGCGGCGGCCGGGATGCCGTGGCGGCCGGGGCGCCCCGGTGACACCTTCACCCTCGACGGTGTCCGGTTCACGCTCCTGCACCCCGATACCGCGTGGGCCGGGTGGGGCGAAGATCTCAACGAAGACTCGCTGATCCTGACGGTCGAGTATGGCGGGTTTCGCGCGCTGTTCGCCGGTGACGCCGGCCACGCAGCCGAGGAACACCTCCGGGGCCGGATCGGGCGGGTGAGCGTGCTGAAGGTGGGGCACCACGGCAGCCGGGGATCCACGGGAGCCGCATGGCTCGCCGAACTGCGCCCGCGGGTGGCGGTGGTCTCGGTGGGCGGCAACACCTACGGCCACCCGGCGCCCGAGACGCTCGCCCGGCTGGCGCGGCAGGGAGTGGAGCTCCGCCGGACCGACCGCGACGGCACCGTGAGCGTGCTGACCGATGGTGCGACGATGACCGTCGGTTCGAAGGGCCGGGAGACGAGCCACAACTTGGTGAGAGGTGAGAGGTAAGAGGTGAGAGGGTTATCGCAGCGACCTGGCATTTCCCTCTCCCCTCTCACCTCTCACCTCTTACCTCACCAAAGGAGTCCAGGTGCTGCCTTCGACATCCGTCACCACCATCGAGCGCTTCATTCTCGAGCAGGAGAGCCGCTACCCCGAGGCTACCGGCGAGCTCTCGAATCTCCTGTACGACATCGCCCTTGCCGCCAAGATCATCGGGGCCTCGATCCGCCGGGCGGGGCTGGTGAACATCCTGGGCGCCATGGGCTCGACCAACGTGCAGGGCGAGCAGCAGCAGAAGCTCGACGTCTTCGCCAACGAGACGATGAAGAACTGTCTGCTGCACACCGGCCGAGTATGCGTGATGGGCTCGGAGGAAGACGACGACATCATCCCCGTCCCACCCGAGTACCCCGCCGGCAAGTACGCGGTCCTCTTCGATCCCCTCGACGGCTCCTCGAACATCGACGTCAATGCGCCGGTCGGCACCATCTTCAGCATCTACCGCCGCATCAGCATGGAGGGGCGGGGGACCGCGACCGACGTGCTCCAGCCCGGCTGTAAGCAGGTGGCGGCTGGCTACATCATGTACGGCTCCAGCACGATGCTCGTGTACACCACCGGCGAAGGCGTGCACGGCTTCACGCTCGATCCAACGATCGGCGAGTTCCTGCTCTCCTCGCACAACATCGTGACGCCACGGACGGGCCAGTACTACAGCGTGAACGAGAGCAACTTCGCGCGCTGGAGCCGGCCGGTGCAGACGGCGGTGCGCGGGCTCAAGGGTGAGACGCCGGATCGGATGAAGCCGAAGAACAGCCGCTACGCCGGCTCGCTGGTGGCGGACTTCCACCG
>JBOHSY010000471.1:0-4533 GCA_050733355.1 Gemmatimonadales bacterium
CCGTGCTCGCCCAGGCGCTCGAACCGCCGCCCCACGCCGGCGAACCGCGCGAGCGCCTCGAGGCCCGCCGCCGCGCGGCCGGGCTCGTAGTGCAGCGCCGCGGCCAGCGCGCCGACGGCGTTCCGCAGGTTGTGGAGTCCCGGCACCCGGAGCCGAACGTCGAGCGTCTCGCCTCCGGGAACGGTCACCCGGGCCGTGGTCTCGCGGGCGGACTGCCGGACATCAGTGATCCGGATGTCGGCGTCGGCCGCGGTCCCGAACGTCCGCACCCTGGAGCCGACCCGCCGGGCGATGCGGCGGGCGCCGGGATCGTCGGCGCCGGCGAGCACCAGCGACGCCCGTCCCGCGAACTCGGCGAATGCATCGTCCAGCGCCTCGACCGACCCGTAGCACTCCAGATGGTCGGGCTCGACATTGTTCACGATCGCGACCGAGGGCTGGAGCGTCAGGAACGCCTGGTCGTATTCGTCGGCCTCCACCACGAACAGGGTGTCGGCCCCGATGCGCGCGTTGCCGCCCCAGGCGCTCACCCGGCCGCCGGCCAGCCCCGTGGGCTCCGCGCCCATGGCCGCCAGCACCTCGGTGGTCATGACCGTCGTGGTCGTCTTGCCGTGGGTCCCGCTCACCGCGATCGTCTGCCGGCCGGCCACCAGCTCGCCCAGGGCTACTTTCCGGGGCACCACCGCGAGCTCCAATCGGCGCGCCCGTGCCAGCTCGGCGTGCTCCGGCGGAATGGCCGCGGTATACACGATGGCCCGCGCGCCCTCGACGTGCGAGGGGTCGTGCCCGGCCAACACGCGAACGCCAAGCGCCGCGAGGTCCGCCGCGCCGGTCGGATCCGCGTCACATCCGGTGACGGTGACTCCGCGGCGGCAGGCGAGGAGTGCCAGCGCGCTCATTCCGGCGCCGCCGATGCCGAGGAAGTGAACCGGCCGCGGGTCCGCGGAATCGAACAGGTTCATGAGGGTGCGCTAATTTAAGATCGCGCCACGATTTGCAACAGTCCGCGGCGCTCCCGCGAGTGTCAAGAGTTTGGACGCAATGTCGCGCGATGCGTGGGGGCGTCCGCGGGCCCGCGCGGCCTCGGCGAGCCGCTCGCGAGCGTCCGGATCGGCCAGGAGCCGCTCGATCCAATCACCCAGGCTGTCGGCCGTGAGGTCGCGCTGGAACAGCACCTCGGCGGCCCCCGCGGCGCCGAGCACCCGCGCGTTGTGGCTCTGGTGATCGGCCGCCGCGGTCGGCAGCGGGATCAGGATGCTCGCGAGCCCCCACGCGCACAACTCCGCCACCGTGATCATGCCGGCCCGCGACACGACCAGATCGGCGACCGCGTACGCGTCCGCCATGGGATCGAGAAAGTCGAGCACGTGCACCTCCGGCGGGCGGTGAAATCCGGTGAATTCCGCGTGGGTGCCGCGTCCAGTCACCCAGAGCACGGTGGTGCCGCCGGCCCGACCCGTGGCGATCCATCCCGCGGCGGCACGGTTGATGGCCAGCGCGCCCTGGCTGCCGCCGGTGACCAGAACCACGGGCCGGCCGGGCGTGACCCCGAATCGTGCGGCCGACGCGGCGCGTCGCTCCGGGGCGGGCGGCACGACCGGGTTGCCGGTATCGAACACCTCGGTGTGCTCGCCGAAGCGGAGCGTGCGACGCAGCTCGGGCAGGCCGAGGTAGGCGTGCCGCACGCGGCGGCTGAGCCAGCGCGACGCCAGCCCCGGAAACGCGTTCTGCTCCTGGATGGCGGTGGGGATGCCGCGGCGGCCGGCGAGAAAGACCACCGGACCCGACGCGTACCCGCCGGTGCCGAGCACCGCCGCCGGACGCTCCTCATCGAGCAGCCGCGCGATGCGGCCGAGCAGCCGCCACGCGAGCATCGGCCAGCGAGCGTTCTTCCACCACTGGCGCCGGTAGATCGGCTCCGTGGGCAGGAGGTGGAAGCGAAAGTCCCGGGTGGGGAGCACCTTCGCCTCCACTCCGCGTTGCGCCCCCACGAGCACCGGTTCGACCTCCGGCGCGAGCTCGCGGACCGCCTCCGCGATGGCGAGCGCCGGCATGAGATGGCCTCCGGTGCCGCCGCCGGCGATGATGATCCGAAGAGCCGAAGAGCCGAAGAGCGGAGGAGCCGATGGTTCGTGACTCATCGGCTGCCGCCGCGCTGATGCGATCCGCTGATCCGCGCATAAGCTCCGCTGCTCCTCTGCTCTTCGGCTCTTCGGCTCTTCGCCGGGGGCCTCCACCGCAATCGGCCGATGTTGAGCAGGATGCCGGTGCCCGCGAGGGACATCACCTGGCTCGACCGGCCGTACGACATGAACGGCAGCGCGAGACCGGTGGTCGGCATCATTCCGAGGGTCACGGCGATGTGCATGAAGGCCGTCAGTCCGACGGTGGCCGTGAGCCCCACGGCGAGATACTGCCCGAACGGGTCGGCCGTGCTCCGGGCGATCCGGAAGCCCAGCCACACGAAGGTGCCGTAGAGCGCCACGATGACGCACACCCCGATGAAGCCCCACTCCTCGCCGATCGTGCTGAACAGGAAATCGGAGTACGCGTACGGCAGGTAGCCCAGCTTCTGCTGGCCTTCGCCGAACCCGACGCCGAAGAGCCGTCCCGAGCCGATGCCGAGGAGCGACTGATGGATCTGGAAGCCCCCCTCGAGGTTTCCCTCGCCCGGGTTCAGGAAGGTGACCAACCGGGCCAGCCGGTACTGCGCGTCACGAATCTGGTGGAACACCAGCAGCACGGCCGCAACGCCGAGCAGGAGGAAGTGCCCGATCTTGGCGCCGGCGGTGAAGAGGACCAACCCGCCCAGCATGGCGACCAGCGTCGCCATGGAGAGGTTGGGCTCGAGCAGGATGAGCAGCGATACGAGCCCGAGCACCACGCTGAACGGCAGCACGCCCTTCTTGAACTGGCGCACCTGCTCGCCCTTCTTCGACGCGAGCATGGCGCACCAGATCACCACCACGATCCGCGCGATCTCCGACGGCTGGAAGTTGAGCGGCCCGAGCTCGACCCAGCGCCGCGCCCCGTTGATGGTCGGCGAGATGCCCCGGGTGAACGGAAGCAGCGGAATGAGCAACAGCATCAGGGTGATGCCGAGCGCGGGCCAGGCCCAGTCGCGCCAGCGCCAGTAGTCCAGCCGGGACAGCACCACCAGCAGCACGCCGCCGATGAGAGCGCCGCTGAGCTGCCGCAACGCGAGCGCCGTGCCGATGTTCTCGCCGTTCCGCGTGATCAGGCTGGCCGCGCCGTAGATCGAAACCAGCCCGATCGCCAGGAGCACCAGCGTGACCAGCGCGAGCAGCCGGGTCTCCCAGCGGAGCTCCCCGGGGTGGCGCATCCGTGGCACTTACATCGCCTCCACCGCCGCGCGGAAGCGCTCCCCGCGCTGCTCGTAATTGTCGAACATGTCGTAGCTGGAGCACGCCGGCGACAGCAGCACCGCGTCGCCCGCCTGCGCGAGCCCGCGCGCCGTGGCGAGCACCTCGTCGAATCCGCCGGCGGGGACCACCGGCAGCGCGCCGCCCAGGTCCCGCACCACGAGCGGCCCGGCCTCGCCGTAGGCCACGACCGCGCGGCACCGGCCCCGCAGCAGGTTGGCGAGCCGGGCGTACGGCTCGCCCTTGTGCCGCCCGCCCAGGAGCAGCACGAACGGGCGGTCCAGCGCCGCGATCGCGACCTCGGTGGACGTCACGTTGGTGGACTTGGAGTCGTTGATCCACAGCACGCCATCCACCTCGCGCACCGGCTCCACCCGGTGGCGAATGGCGCGAAAGGTCCCGAGCCCGGCCGCGATCGCCGTGTCGTCCGCGCCGGCGCGCCGCGCGGCGAGCGCCGCCGCGAGCGCGTTCGCCACGTTGTGATCGCCCAGCAGGGGGAGCCGATCCCGCTCGAGGATCGTCTTGTCGCCCAGCATCAAGTGGCGCCGCTCGCGGTCGTACCAGCCGTCGGCCCGCGCGTGCGTCGAGAACCGGAGATGCGCGCCGGGCACCCCCCGCACCATCGCCTGCACCGCCGGGTCGTCCGCGTTGGTCACCCATGCCGACCCGGCATCCGCGTTGGCGAAGAGCCGCGCCTTATCGCCGTAGTACTCCTCCAGCGTGGCGTAGCGGTCGAGGTGGTTGGGCGCGAGGTTCGTCACCAGGCCGATGTCCGGATCGAGGTGCGGTGCGTCGTGCAGTTGAAAGCTCGACAGCTCCAGGGCGAGCCATTCGGGGGCGTCGCCGGCGCGGACCATCTCGCACAGCGGGCGGCCGATGTTTCCCGCCGCCTCGGCCCGCACGCCCGCCGCGCGGAGCAGGTGCGCCACGAGCGAGGTCGTGGTGGTCTTCCCGTTGGTGCCGGTGATCGCGATCGCGCGGGTACCGCGGAGCTCGGTGAAGCCGAGATCCACCTCGGCGTAGACCGGGACAGCCGCCCCTCGCGCCGCCGCGAGCGGCGGTGCGTCCGGCGGCACCCCGGGCGACACGACCACGGCCGCCGCGGCCGCGATCCGCCCGAGGTCGTGCCGCCCAAGATCGACTTCCGCGC
>JBOHSY010000472.1:0-1093 GCA_050733355.1 Gemmatimonadales bacterium
TGCCGTCGGTCAGCCTGAGACCGCCGAGGGTCTCCAGCCGGGTCATGGGGCCCCTGTTGAGGTCCGGGTGAGGTGGCGATGAGGTCGCCCGCCAATGTTACGGCTCGCGCAAACCGCTCACAAGACGCCCCTCGGGGAAGGAGAGACCGATGCCCCGTACGCTCCTGGTCCATTTGGCTCTCGCCGGCCTGGCAATGGCCGGCGCGATGCCGTTGCCGGCACAGCAGCCCAACCGGCAGCGCGACGTGATCACCCGGGAAGAGATCGAGCCGCTGCAGGTCGAAGATGCCTACCAGGTCGTGTTGCGGCTCCGCCCGGAGTTCCTCCGGCGTCCCACGGGCGCCCGGGCCACGACGCTGTCCGTGATGGCGCAGGACGCCGGCGACGCCGGCGCCGGCCGTGGCGGCGCCTCCGTCGTGACGCGGGTTACCCGCAGCCCCCAGCCGCCGGACCCGAACGCGCCGGAGTTCAACCGCGAGGGCACTAGCGGGCGCTCGACGTCCCGCGCCGGCGGCGCGGGCGGGGACGCCACCCCGGCCGGCGGATCCGACCTGGGCGTCGGCGTGATGGGTGGACCGGTGCTGACCCAGGAGACCTCCCTCGCGGTGTACGTGGGCAGCGTTCTGTTCGGGGGCGTCGAAGAGCTGACCCGCTTGCCAGCGCGCGACGTGAAGGAGATCCGCTATCTGAAGCCTTCCGAGGCCCAGTTCCGCTTCGGGCCCCGGCACGGTGCCGGAGTGATTGTGGTAACCCTGGAGTAGCGGAGCGGCAAACATGTGGTCGATCGGCCGAGCCGTACTGCTCCTACGCCCGGCCGACAATTCCACGACCCCGTCCGTCCAATGAGGAATGAGATCGCCGCACTGCGGGCCGGCTTCCCCGGGAGGGAACCAATGCGCGCTCACCTGCTGACGCTTGCCATTGCCGTCCTCGGCTCGTCCGGCTGCGGCGATGGCGTTACCGATCCCTCGCCAAGCAACCTGCGCGTCTCGGTCTCCACGATCGGCGTCGATCCAGACGCCGCCTACCTCGTGTACGTCGGTGAAACGGTCCGCACCGTTCCGTCCAGCTTTGTCACCGACCTGTTGCTGGC